>NZ_JAMXFI010000004.1:0-170308 GCF_025460875.1 Microvirga yunnanensis | reverse complement strand
ATGCCGACGGTGGCGAAATCATCGCCAAACGGGAACCACATGGCCGACCCACACACCCGGCCGATAGGGTCCAGCGCCACAACGCCTTGTCCCACCTCGCGCAGGAACTCCCAGTCCTCGGGCCGATGAGGCCAGCCGACGCTCAAGGACAGCACATGGAGGGCATCGAGATCCGCATCCATGATGTCGCGGAGTTGTACGGTGAAGGCATCAAGGAGAAATGTATCGTCCAGCATGATCGTACCTATTGTTCGGAGGTCTGCCTCGTCTCAGTGACCGACGCGTTCTACGGCATTCCTTAGCGCGATCACGAAAGTATCGAGGTCGGCTCTCAGCATGTAGACGTGAGGCGAGACGCGGAGCCCCTCCACATGCTCGACCTTGCGGTATTTGACATGAACCTGGTGTTTCTCTCGGAGCTCTCGCTCAAGGGCTTTGGAATCCACATGGTCGATGGAAAACAGGCTTACGGCGCCGAGGTCATCGGTGTCCAACGGCGTATGCAGCCGGAAACCGGGAATGTCGTGGGCGAGGCTCACCCAGTAGCGGGTCAGCTCTTGCAACCGTGCATGAATCGTACGAACCCCGATTTCTCTGTGGAGCTGGATCGCTGGCCCGATTCCGGCCTGTATCGCTGAATTGTAGGTACCGAGGTTCCAGTGATCGAATTTGTCAATCCCGAACGGCGGCGGGTCGAAGGGCGCGAGCAGCGGCCAAGTGCGGTCGATCTGAGCTTCCTTGACGATCAGCATGCCATTGCCCACCGGTGCACCCAACCACTTGTGCAGGCTTGCCACGAAGAAATCGCAACCGAGTTCACGAAAGCTGACAGGCATTTGCGCGAAGGTCTGGGCACCATCGACGACCGTGACGATGTCATGTGTGCGGGCCAAAGCGCACAGTCGTTTGACGGGCAAAACCCGCCCGTTCCAGTGGAACATGTGGGTGAGCTGCATGACGCGGGTGCGCGGCGTAATCGCCGCTTCGAAGGCGGCAACGATGTCGTCGTCGCTGGCCATAAGATCGAAGCGGCAGGTCACCGCCTCAATGCCGTCCCGCTGCTGCCGCTGGAGCCAGCCCGCGCGCACGCTGGGGTAATCCCACGGGGACAACAGCACTTGGTCGCCAAGCGTGAGCGGTATGCCAAAAATGGCCGTGGACAGGCCCTCCGACGAATTGCGGTTCAGGGCGATTTCATGCGGCGCGCAGTCGACCAATTCAGCAAGCTGCTTCTTGATGTCGGGGAGTGCCGCATCCAGCTTGCTCCACATGTTGACATCGGGATTGTGGCCGATGAACAGATAGGCGTCGATGACCGCCTGCTGGACGACGAGTGGCGGCGGGCTGACGGCTGCATTGTTCAGGTTCAGCAGCGGCTGCTGGGGCGGATAGGCCGCGCGGACCCGATGCCACGCCTCTTCCCCAGCATCGGCGCCGGCAATCGGCCCCGGTGTCGTCCCTTGGCCGGTGCCCCGACGCTCGATGGCGGGTAAACTCATGCTCTGCTCCTTCGCAGCGGCAAATCAGATCGACCCGACATCCACCTTCGAGCCGTCCAGCAGGCGCGAGAGGCGGAAGGGAGTGGGATCAACACAAGGCATATCGTTGGCAACCAGGTCGGCAGCCAGACGCCCGATCGCTGGTCCGATGCCGAAGCCGTGGCCCGAACACCCTGCAGCCAAGAAAAAGCTCTGGATCCCTTCCACGGAGGAGATGACCGGCACCGCGTCGGGGGTACAGTCCACATAGCCACCCCAGCTCTCCGCCACCTCGACACTGGCCAGGGCAGGAAAGAGCTTTTTGACGCGCTGCAGGGTTGCGGCGATTGCCCGAGGCTTGGGCGAGGGGTCGAGGACGCGGATGTGCTCGAAGGGGGAGGGTTCGTCCAGGCGCCATCTCTCCAGAGCTTCCGGCCCTGCGAAGAAGGACCTGCCAACGCCGATCTCCACGGCCTTCAGGCGCTTGACGAACATGGGCATGAAGGAGCGCGCGTAGCGGAGGCTCTGTGGGGTGATCTCCAGCACCGCCTTTCCGCTAATGGCCAGGGTATAACTGCCATCGATGCGGCGCGTGAGCACGCAGTCCGGCGTATAGATCGCCTCCCCCACGTTCGGGGCCGGGCGGGTGCGCAGGGTACTCTGGCGCACACTCGCCTGAGGAAAGGAAATCTTGTGACGACGGCAGAAGGCGGACGCCCAAGCTCCGGCGGCGCACAGGACCGCGTTGGCCCGGATGAGCCCCTTCTCAGTGACCACGCCGGTCACCGCGCCGTGGGTGATGTCGAGGCCGCGTGCGGCGCAATTCTGGTGGATCGTGGCACCATGGGCGCGCGCGCCCTCGGCGATCGTCGGTGCGGCAAGTCCCGGTTCAGCTTTGCCGTCCTCCAACGAGTGAACGCCCCCGAGCCAGCGACGCCCGGCAGCCGGCATTGCGTTCGTCGCCTCTTCCGCGCTCAGCATCCTCGTATTGACGCCGAACCGGAGCGCCGTCTCGCGCCACTTCTCCCAATCACTGAGCTGCTTGGAATCATCGGTGGCGTAGATGAGGCCGCAGCGGCGGAATCCAAGATCTCGGCCAATCTCCGCCGTGAGTTCGTCCCAGAGCCGCAGGGCGATGCCGGAGAGCGGCAGTTCGCGGGCATCGCGGTTCTGCTGGCGGCACCAGCCCCAGTTCCGGCTCGACTGTTCGCAGCCAATGTACCCTTTCTCCAAAAGGGCCACCGAGTGGCCGCGCCGGGCGAGGAAATACGCGGCGGTCGCACCGACAATGCCGCCGCCAATGATGACAACATCGGCGACTGCGGGAAGCTTCTCGTCACTCGGAATGCGCAGGATCGAGGGCGACACGGAATAAGACCTGAGATGATGACAGTTCGCTAGCTGCCAGTATCCGACACATCCGCCACAGAATGCGCCTGAGCAGGTGTCGAATTCGGAATTTTACACCGAAGAAGGGGTGCCTTTCGGCAGTTGCTGCAGGCAGGAAAACCTTAGCATGGACCTGTTCTTCTCGCCTCGGCATCCCATGAACACCGAGTTCGGGGAAAGCGAGGTCTGATCCAGGCGGATCGCTTGGCGTCCTCAGGGTCAACAATGATGGTCCCCGCCTTCGGGCTGGCGCAAGCCTCATCTCGTGCTTTTTGCTAGATCGCACTCCGGACTGATAAACTGGGACATCGTCGGAACACGCCGAGGCGGATCCAGATAGCGGTTCAATTGGGTTTGGGTGGAACGGCGCCATCCTATTTCAGTGTCGCTGACGCCAACGAGGAGGTCGCCCCGATATAACATCTTACCTTCAGCGCCTGGCTGTCTATCGCCGCTCGCCTTACACGCTGCGCAGCAATACGTTCGGGTTGGCTCATTTGCATGGCTGGCTCGGCAGGCGGGAACCGGCATCACTCGGCTCGATTGCTCTTGCCGATTACCGAAGTCATTGGTGAAGTTCGTCAAAGCCTCCCGAGCCGTCAACCGGCAATCCCCGACTGGCCGTCATCTCGGGATGCTTCGGCTTCGTCGTTCGATAAAATCCCCTGACGAGTACACATTGAAATGCTTTTACAAGCGGGTTCAACTTTTCTATTCCCGGGGAGCTTTCAAATCCGTTCTGAAAAACTTTACTCAGCAGCTTTGTATATTTCGGCAAGGTCGCCTAAGTCCCAGTTCCCTCCGCTCAATACCGCGCAAACTTTTTCATCCGGTTTGACGTTTATGGAGCCGGCCAACAAAGCTCCAATACCAATCGAGGCGGCCGGTTCAGCGATCAATTTCGCGTCTTTGGCAAGGGTACGCATCCCCGCGATGATGTGCTCGTCTTCAACGAGAGCGATCTCGTCCACATACTTTTCGATAATTGGATACGGGTTTTGACCCGGAACGCTTATCCTCAGGCCATCCGCAATCGTGTTCTTCAAGGGAAGCGATGTGCGCTCCTTGTTAATCCGGCTGTAAAAATACTTCGGTGTCAAGGCAGGCTCTGCCCCGATAACGCGCACCGATGGTTTCGTTTCTTTGATAGCAGTAGCGATTCCCGAGATGAGGCCCCCGCCGCCCACGGGAACAATGACCGTGTCCACATCATCCAGGTCCTGCAGTATTTCACACCCTATCGTTCCCTGGCCGGCCATCACCACGGGATCCTCAAAAGCATGTACAGCCGCGTATTTGTTTTCTTTAGCGATTTCGTACACCCTCTTCCATCTGGCGGCGGTGTCGCCATCGAAAAGAATGACTTCTGCCCCGAGGGCCTTTGTGTTTTCGATTTTGATTTTTGGCGTGGTAACCGGAAGAACCAAAATCGCTTTTACGCCCAGCATCCTGGCGGCATAAGCAAGCCCTTGGGCATGATTGCCCGACGACGTGGCGATAATGCCGTTTGCGATCTCGTCCCTCGAGAGCGAAAGGGCCTTGTTCAGGGCGCCGCGAATTTTGAACGCGCCGGTAATTTGCAGGGTTTCGGGTTTGAGATATAGCTGACAACCAACAGCATTCTCTATTTTTTCCGCACGCAACAGCGGCGTGTGCCTGATATGCGATTTCAGCCGTTCCTGAGCCTCACGGATGTCCTGGATGGTGGGGTAGTTGCGCATAGCCATCACTCGAAAAACTGAAAGAAGGTGCCAACATTATTATCGACCGCGTTCTGATAGATTTTACTTGCAGTCGTACTGTCTTGTATGGCCATCCCAGTAGAATCGAAAATTGTGATTTCTTCATCACTCTCCCGTCCTGGCTTCCTTCCCAACAATATTTCGCCAATCTCCGCATGGATGTCGTCTTTGGCGATGATGTTACTGTTCAGCGGATGCCAGGTCTCGCCCTTTTCGGTGCATTGCGTGATCGAGTCGACGACGATCTTCGCGGTCCTGAAGAGCTCTGGATCCAGTTCCTGTTTGCCACGTTGATCTGTGCCGATTGCAATGATGTGTGTGCCGGGCTTTACCCAATCGACTTCCACAAGCTCCCCTTTCCCCCGGGTCGTCGTAATCAAGATATCGGCCTGCGCAACCGCGCCCTTTTTGGAGCTTGCGACGATGACAGGAATGCCGAATTCGCGTTCGATGTCTGTCTTGTATTTCGAAAGTGTATCTGGAGTGCGGCTCCAAGCGTGGATCTCTTCGATCTTCATGACCTCGTTGATCGCCCGGATTTGCATTCTTGCCTGATTTCCTGTCCCGACCGATGCAATTTTCTTGGCGTTTTTCCTTGCCAGTGCTTTGACGGAAACGGCTCCAGCCGCCCCGGTTCTGAGACCCGTGATCAAACTTCCATCCATGACGCACATCAACGCACCGCTCCTGGCATCAAACAGGAGAATGGTCCCCATGCCACTAGGCACACCGTACGCCGTTGGGTTATCGATGAACCCTCCAGAGGACGCTTTCATGGAGATCACTTCATTGGCTTTGTGGTAGCCAAGCTTGAAGTCGATTTCCCCACGAGGTGATGGGAGATGTATCCCGATATAGTCAGGTTGCTCCACCTGATCACTGTTGAAGGCTTTGTATGCCTCTTCGACCGCACCAATGACTTCCTTCATGCAGATTAATCTGCCGATTTCCCCTTTCTTAAGCAGCAGTGTTTTCATTTGCATTGTCTTTCTATTGTTAAGTTCAACGCATCCGCCATATGCCCGCGGCTGGCAGCTTGACGCTGCTTAGATTAATTCAAGAGGGCGCATGTTCGACAGTCGAGCAGGACCTGTAGAGTCGGGAGACGCCAGGGAACAGCCCCTCGGTCTGCCTCCTCTATCGCACTTCCGCCATCCCGTTTCGCCGGTGGTCTCGTCCGGCTCGCCTCTCCAATCACGATAGATGTGGCAAATCAGGAAGTAGCCAAATTGCGCAGCAGCGAGCGTGCCCAGCGTGCCGATACGGGGCGCCAGGATCGACAACAACGTGGTCACGACGATCGAACGGGATTTGATGCTCATGTTCCTCGCACGTCTCCCGGAATGCACTACCTGAATCTACGTGCACGCAGTATTGCATCGGATACGCAGCAGAAAATGTCGGATACTCCCCAAATACATAATTTCCGATGATTTCCAGCCCCGCCTGCAAAAGCTAATGCTACGACCCTCTGGCGAACATGATGCCGCTGTCGTTTCGATGTTACGCCGGCTCAGGCCTCTGCTGCATGCGCATCGGACGCAATCTGATGAGCCTGGTGCTGGGTGAACTCGGCGACCGCTGCACGCTGCTCAGCGCCACCGTGGCCGGGCAGCCGTGCTGTGAAAGCCGGGTTTCAGGGCCATCAGCGCACCATTCACCAGCATCAGGCACGATAGCCACGGTCGAGCCGGTTGCCTGCCGCCCTGTTAACTCTGTTGTCCGACGATGACTTCGACCGGTCCTGTGGAAGTCTTCACAGGTATCTGATTTCCCAATAACCTTTCCAATTTAGGGTGCGTTTTCGCGCGCTCCGTACAAGGTTATTCCGTCATGGGCCGACCGCCGCTTGTTTTGCTTGTTCCCCCGGATCGACTGACTGGCTTGACGACGTCCGATCATCTCGCCGGCTATGGTGTCGAGATCATCACGGCCAGCAGCGTGGAAGAGGCACGGCATATGCTGCGCACGAACCGACGCATCAGCGTTCTGGTCGTCGATACGGATCTCGGTCAGGTTGACGACAGCCTTTCCCTCGCCAAGAGCGCCCGTGCCTCCGATCCTGATCTCAAGGTAATCTACACATCACGGATGCCATTCAAGTTGAGGGAGACCGAGAGAGTCAGCGGGGCTCCTTGCGTGCGCACGCCCTATCGCCCGCACCAACTGGTTGGCGTAATCAGTCAACTCGTTCGGCGGCATCCGACAGAGGAGGTTGGGGCATACGCGGCCTGAGCATCAAAGCAAGGGAGAGGCTGGGGCGCTTTGTTTGGAGCATGACAGGACAGGGAACCGGATAGACCGTGGGGCGTCATCCCCGGCAGACCTCGGACCTGGTGAATGAACCTGCATGACGCTTGCCCTTTCTGTGCGCCAGCCCTTTGCCTGGGCGATCTTTCGCGCCGGTATGGATATCGAGAACCGGGATTGGCCAACCCAGCAGCGCGGGCGCGTTCTGATCCACGCTCCAGCGATCGTGCGGCAGGAGGACTACTGCATCTTTCAGCAGGCGTGCCGTGACCCTGAGCACTGGTTGTGTCAGGCGATCGCACTCGGTGGTGGCCTGCCACAGAAGAGCGAGCTTCTCAGAGGAGGGATTATCGGGGAGGTGGAGATCGCCGATTGCGTGACCGAGCATTCGTCGCCTTGGTTCACGGGTCCGTATGGCTTCGTGTTGCGGAATGCCCGCCTGCTTCCCTTCAAGCCGCTGCCCGGTGCACTCCGCTTCTTCGATGTCGATGAGAGTTCTCCCGACGGGCACGTGTGATCGGCAGGTGTGGCACTTCTATGCCAACCTGTGGCCGGAGTTCCATCTGTTATGGGCTCCGGCACGTCGGCGGTGACCCCTGCGCGATTCAGGTCACTCGTCACTGCATGACGATCACCTTGGCTCCGACCCTTGTGCGATTGTAGAGATCAGTGACATTGGCGTCCGTCATGCGGATGCAGCCTGAGGAGACGGCATCGGTGATGGTCTCCCGGTCGTTCGAGCCATGGATCCGGTACGTCGACGAGCCGAGATACAGGGCACGGGCTCCAAGAGGATTGCCAGGGCCAGCCCCTGTAACGCGGCAAGCGAGAATGTGCATGGCCACACCACTGCAGAGTAATCCAAGGATCAATCTTCCGCGAAGGCTGATTGTTCGCCACGCCTGACCTGCCGTTGGGGTCTGGATCTGTCAGCTTTCAGACAGACACATGCGGTGTGCCATGATTGACAAGTGGTGACGCGTCAAAGGGGAAAGGGCCACTGTTGTGAGGCGGAAGTCTACTTGCAGGTCGTCTGCGGCTTTCGCTGGAACAGGCTCCGAAAGAAAAAGGCCGCTGGAAAGCGGCCCGAAGTTTAGGAAGGAAACACCGAAGAAGGGCAGCAACGCTGCGACGTCAATCGCCGTGTTACATCGCAAAAGGTCTTAAGTGTCTTGTGAGTTCTGCATGCGCGCATCGCATTTTCTCCACGTCAGAGTGACTATGGAGGAACCGTGGGGCTACCGATGATGGTAAGTTCAAGAGGCGGCTGTGCCCGGGCAGCCCTTCGACTTGTGCAATGAAGACGTAACCGCGGTCACTTGCCACCTCTAGTCTATCCCAATCGGTAGAACGGCTTCCAGGAACCGTCCCACCAAACCCCGTGAACGGTCCTCATGAACGGCCGCGGATCATCGGGAGCTACGCACCAGACCTCCATGTGATCGTCATTGCGGGATAGCGTCGCAAGCGGCGTTCGATCGGCAATCGGCATTGATCCAACCGTATACCAGGGCTCCCAGGACCCATTCCACCACACGCCATGCAGCCGATCGTCGTCCCCCACACACCAAACCTCCATGTAGTCATCGTTGCGGGACAAAGCCCCCAATGGTGCGCCAGGCGGGAACGAGAACGGTCCCGGGAGGGTGTACCAAGGCTGCCAGTTGCCGCCGTCCCACCACACTCCATGGAGACGGTCGTCGGTGCCGATGGTCCAGACCTCCATATGGTCCTCGTACCGACCCAACATCGCGAGATGCCCACCAGGCACCAAGCCGAAACCTCCGGACGGTGTCGGGAGCGAGTACCAGCCGTTCCAGTTGCCGTTCCACCAGTTGCCGCGCAGCGTGCCGGTCCCGTCGATGCCCCAAATCTCCATGTGATCGTCGTGGCGGCAATGCACCGCGAGCGGAGCGCCTGCCGGGAAGGTCGCCCCAGGCAGCGCATACCAGCCTTGCCAGTTGGTGCCATCCCACCAGATCGCATGGACCTGGCCATCGGCAGCCACGACCCAGACCTCCATATGATCCCTGAAGCGGGATCTGACGGCGAGCGGGGCCCCGGGAGGCAGACCGGGGGCGGGTGCCCCGAGCGAGCCCCACTGCTGCCAGTTGCCGTCCCACCAGATGTGCCGGAGCACGCCGTCCTCGGAGATGCCGAACACCTCCATGTGGTCCTCGTGCCGTCCCAGCACCGCAAGATGCCCACGGGGCGGGAACCGGACGCGGGGGTTGGGCAGGGAATACCATTCGTGCCAGGCGCCGTTCCACCAGTTGCCGCGGACCGTGCCGAATGCATCCACCACCCACAGTTCCATGTGGTCGTCATGGCGCTTGTGAGATGCGATCGGCGTGCGGTCGAGAACGGTGAACCGATGGGGCGAAGCCAGTGCGATCCAGCTCGCCTCTGATGGAATGCCATCGCGGTTCAGGATGAACAGCATGTAGTATCCTTGGGGCGCGAGGGAGTTGGGAAAGCCCCCGTCCGGCGCCGTCACCTCGAGCCTGCCGCCGTGGCCTGGAACGCGGGAGAAGGCCAACTCGATGACCCGCTGTTCGGTGTCGGTCTGGTGCGTGACGGCCATGGGCCTCACCAGCACAACCTTCGCAATGGTGTCGGCCTGTCTTGTATCGATGTGAAAGATCTCCCCGTGGTGGACCGTCTGCGGGGCGGACGCGATGACCGGCCTCGGGCCGTGGAACAGGTACGGCGGACTGAAGATCTCGATCCGCGGATTGCCGTCCCCGCCTGCGACCATCACCTTCCCGCCCGGCAGGAGAAGCGACACCGAGTGGTAGGTGCGGATGTAGAGCATCGCGTCCATCGGGAGCCAGTCATCCTGGTCGGGAAGGTACAGGGCACAGGGTGAGAGTTGCGTGTCGATCCCGCCGCTGACGAACACGGTACCATCGGGGAGAAGCACCGCATTGCATTGCCGTCTGCCCTCGTTGTCGGGCATGGGCTTGGGCATGGTCCATGTGGAAGACGGAGAGAGATTGGTCACATCGATGGTCTCGTAGGTGTCGTTATCCGTACTGTCCGCCCCGCCGACGACGAGAACACGAACGTTGGTCGACATGGCCCGCAAGAGCGTGACCGACATGCCCTTCACGCGGTTGGTCGCGGCCGGCGTGATGTTCGTCCACGTGCCAGACTGCGAACCCGCGACGGGAGCTGAGAACGAGAAGAACCCCGACTCATTGTCAGGAGTGGCAGGCTGGGCGCCGGCGCTGCCCCAGCCGGTGCGGGAGTAGAACAGGGTGTGGTTCGGAAGCAGGTGGAAGCCTGGGTACAGGTTCGGGAAGCCGCGGGAGTCGCCGGTGACGTCGTCGAAGCGGTCCGTCGTCTCGTTGTAGACTTCCATGTCGCCTTGGCCATCACCGCAGGTGATGAGGGACCGGAAGTCGCCAAGCGTCACGACGGTGGGATACCACCGGTACCCGTGATGCATGTCCCCTGCCGTCCGGGTCCAGGTCAATGCCACTGGATCGAACTTGAAGCCTGCTACCGCTGTGGGGGTCACATTGCGATCACCGCCGCCGCCGACGACCAGCAGCCTGCCGTCGGAAAGGAAGGAATGGCCGCCGCAGAACAGGGCATAGTCGGGACCTGAGATGGGGTACTCGAACTTGGGGCTCGACTCGTCGGTCGGATCCCAGATCGGCGTGGGCCAACCTTGATTTTGATAGTCGGCCGGAATGAACAGAACCTTGCCGGTGTGCAGAAGGGCTGCGTGCGCCACGTCCATGGAACGTCCGTCAGGGTGCCGCGTGTTGTAATCGAGGATATGCCATTGCCCGTAGGCCGCAGGCCCGAAGTGCTCATGAAGGGCATGGATGTGTACCGACGTTAGAACGTCGATTTCGAGAAGCTGGCGAAGATCATGGAAGCCATAGGCGCCCAGCGACTCCCTGTAGTCGAAAACCGTCCGTGCGAGGTGCTCGTCGAAAATCGGCCGAGGCTCGCAGTGTCGACCACGGCCATGCGAGGCCATTTGAGTGGCCTCCATAAGATCGCCGGGTCGGCCGGCTGAGTTGAGGAATTCCAGTATCCTGCGATGGACGCGCGGCGGGATGTTGAGGCTTCCACGGGCTTTCACCTGCATTTCCATGATGATCAGCTCCTCTGTGACAGTCTCCTCGATCGACGTCTCCTTGCGGAACTCGTCAGCCCCCGGCGGCAGCGGGCCCCGTGTCCAAACCGAGCTAATGTTTGGGTAAATATGCCGATGGATGGGCGCGGAATTGTGGCTGGACGCCGGTTAAAAGGAAGATTGGCAGCCGGCCCTCTTTAAGATTCCGCAAGTCAAGACGGGGCTCTGGTTGTCTCTCCCGTATCGACCCTCTGGTACCACTCGCACATGCATGGCCGCACGGCAGAGCAGGTCTATGCCGGCATCCAGGGCTCCTGCTCGCCACAGATAGTGAGACGAAGACCCTCGGACTGCTGTCGGAATCGGCGTCGATGACCTGCTCCTGGTATTGCGCGACCGGCAATTCGAGAGCGGCCGGCTCATCTTTCCCGAGGGAATGATGACGCTCATGCACGTACGGCGGGGTAACACGCTGCTGGTCAACGGACCGCCAATTCGGTGGCTCGCGTGCCGCGCCGGCTGGTTCGGCTCCGCCTGGTGAACGGCTTGAACGCACGGATCTATGGTCTCGCGTTCGGGGGATGATCGACCAGTTCCACTGGATTGCTTCGGAGGCGGCCTTCTCGAGAGGCCGGGCGAGCTGCGGTCCCTGAGCCTTGCGGCGGGCGAACGGGCCGAGATCCTTGTCGATTTCGCAGACGGCCGATCCATCGCGCTCGAAAGGAACGGATATCAATGCCCCCATGATGATGGGCATGCTGGCCAATGCCTCGGACCTCATTGGCCATGGACGGGAACCCGTGCTCAGGTTCGAGCCTCAGGGCAGGGAGGCGACCGGAGCGAAGGAGCCGGAGCGTGTCGTGGCTCATGAGCGTCCGGATGCATCGCGCGCCATCGGCTGGCGGCGCTTCGCCATGACTATAGGTATGGGCGGAACGATGGGTGGCGGCATAGGCATGCACGGCATCAACCGCCGCGCGTACGACATGGAGCGAACCGACAAAGAGGTCAGGGTCGGAGACGTCGAGATCGCGCCCCGGAGTTGCTCGCGGAGCTCAAGGTATCCTGGTGCCCGTACACCGCCACCGCATGCTGCACAGCCGCCTCCAGCAGCTCAGCCTCGGTGTCGGCGATGATGGTGACCGAACCGTTCATCTCGCTGGAAACGGCACGGCCGTCGATGAATTTGCGTCTCATGGCCGCCTCCCGGATCGGGGCTGAAACTGGCCCTAACGATACGCATGATCGAGTTCACGCCAGCCCACCGCTGCCACAGTCGTCCGCGTGGTGCAGGCGGGGACGCGACCTCCGTTACGGCGCCGTTCTCCAGCAGGGTATGCTGTCCGCGTGAACCATGCCGGATGGGCTGATGATCCGGATCTCCCGTCAATCGGAGTTCCTCGCCCCTGCCGAGATCCTCGATCGCTGGGTCATGGCCCGGGAACGCGCCATCGCAACTCTCGGGCGCAAAGCGGCTTGGCTTGCTGGGCGGCGGACGAAGCTGCGCCCTTGGGAGCCGCCGCCTGACCTTCGGCATGCGGCCTTCGAGGAGCGCCGGGGAGCCTTCCGCCTGCGCAAGGCGTCAGAGAGCAGGTAGCTGGCGGCTTGTGCCCGGCAGAGCGGTCTACCATCAGCCTTCTATAGCCAAGCCATAGCCTCTGGTCATCGCGTATCAACTCATTGAGTACCCGTAGCAGGGCTACAGCCTTTCCTTCACCGTTGAGGCGTCCGTTATTCTGTTACGTTTATCTCCCTAGGTAGCACTGAGGGAGGCGCATTGATCAGACACAGTCCCGTCGCCCTTGCGGAACGACGTTTAGTGAAATAGGTTAGTCAGTGTGCGTCTCACTTATCTCATTGGAGCTTGACATGGCGATCGCTCCCTCTGGCAAGTTGGCTCGGACTGTCCAAACCGACGAGTTCGAAGCTGAACTGCTGACAAAGCTGGAAAAACAGATCGCCATGCGGCTGAAGCGCCGGAGGGCGAGTAACCTCGTCATGGCCAAGGTCCAGGTGCGACAGCCAACGAAGAAACATCTGCCGGGTAATGCCAAGCTCGTTAAGGGCGTGCGGAAGGGGGGCTTGAAAAGCCGTCTCTCCGCTCCGCTGGCGCTCCCCCACAGCAAAGGGCGGAGTGCAGGGAAGAAGCCGTATCTGAAAGCGCATAGCCGGCTATCTTATCGCGCCGCTGGGGAACTTAGCAGGCCCGAACTGGCCAAGGCTGTTCATCAAGTAATAGACGAGATGGTCCGCGACGGTGGTAAAACGATCATTGAAGGCCTCGATCCGGCGCTGAAAGCCATCCTTGGCCCGATCAGCAGCATCGTTCAAGATGTCCAAGCTAAGACGTCAGAGGAGAACATCCGCAAACTGGTCGAGGTGATGCTGCCCTCCCATGATCCAGTGGCTGCCGTCCGAGCGTCGATCGATCGTGACAACGCTGAAGCGCGTGTCCGCTTCGTCCAAACCGTGCCATGCTACACGAATGCTGAACTCGCGGAGTTTGTCGGCCACGGCGCCAAAAACAAAAGCGCGACCGGCAGCCGCTGGAAAGCTGACGGAAAAGTGTTCTCGGTCACCGTAAAGGGAACAGAGCGTTATCCGGCGTTTCAGTTCCGTGATGGGCGGCCGCTTCCGGTGATCGCCAAGGTCTTGGCGGAACTCCCAGAGGACCTGTCGCCATGGCAGATCGCCTTCTGGTTCGTGTCATCTAACCGCTGGCTCGACGGAAAATCTCCGGCCGACTGCCTCGGAGATGACGACGTTCTTGTGCGTGCGGCTAGAGCCGAAGGGGATGCCGTCGTCGGATGACCACCGTCCCGGCTCCACCTTTACGCCTATCGTGCAACGTTATGGTTTTGGAAGCGGGCCGGACGATCCATCGCCTCCACGACCAGCGGTTTGGCGCCACCACCTTTAATCCGGGCTTCGGTGCGACCCGATTTGCGCCGATTTCCTCAGGTGACGGCTCTGCCATTCCGACGAGCTATGCAGGAACCTCATTCGCCTGCGCGGCCTTCGAGTCCGTGTTTCATGACATCGACCCGGCCGCTCCCTTCAAGACCGTCACGATGCGGGCCATCTCGGCTCTCGTGTATTCCGAGATCCGTCTTGTTCGCGACCTACGGCTGGCCCGCCTGTTTGAGCCTGACCTCAACCGCTGGGGACACTCGCGCCAGAACCTGATCGACACCCCGCCGAGCACCTACCCGGCAACCCGGCTCTGGTCGGCGGCGATCCACGACTGCGACAGCACCTTGGACGGCATGATTTGGACGTCACGGAAGTATGACCCCGAACAGGTGCTCCTTCTGTTTGGCACCCGCGTCGCCTCCGAAGACCTAGAGGTCGTGGCGTCCACCCACATCGTCTCGAGCGCCGCCTGGCTCGAAGAGATCCGCGCGCTCGGCAAACGGGCAGGGATCGTCCTCACGGTCTGAGGCTAAAGCTTACGGCTACGGCAAAAGGGGCTGGACCAAATCTGTTCCTTGTCGCTCCCTGCGCACGGCCCCTAAGACGATGAGGGACGATCTGCCATTCCCGATCATCACTGACAGACGGGCACCGGACCCGAAGGCGCTCCGACGCTTGAAACCGAAGGCTGCCCTCGATCGCTGTCGCGCACCGAACATCGAAATATCTCAACAATGTCATCGAAGGGAATCAAGGTGCGCTGAGGTGCGTGATCCTTGCGAGCAACGACTTTCAAACCATGCGAAGAGCCTTTGCGATGATCAGAGGCTTCAACGTCTAACCAGATCTGATGTGGCCACTGCGCCCCGCCGCAACTCGGCATGACAGGTGAAATCCATATCGCCAATCAAGTCTTTCATCTTGCAGCCTGAGCGAACCGTTGAACTGGGTTCGTAGCGCCCTTTTTAAGTTAATGCGGCAAAGCCTTCACCTTACGCTCTGAGTATTGCGGCTTGTAGTGCAGGAGTTTTTGAATTATACTTCAGTCCACTTGCACTCTAGTCCGTTTCGATTCAGTGTTGCGAGTCGAGTTGGGACAGGCCAAAGCATCGTGCGCCTGACCCGTGCAGCTAGTCTGTTGAAGGAGTGAGGCGAGGGACCGGCAATAGCAAGCAACGAGGTCATCGCAACGACGCTGCCAGACGAACGCATTTTCGCGCTAAGGTCACCGTGTTCCCGCGTTAAGCATGTCCTCGACACACCGGCGTCTACGTGTGCATGATTGTAGCGCACGTTAAACGCTCGAGCCGAACGGACCATCGCGAGTAAAGCAGTGAAGTGGCGGCGTGTTAGACCACGCTCGGATTCGGTGTTTCCCAAGGTCGTCGGAGACGCAGGAGCGTGGATGCATGGCATCGTCGACTCGCAGTTTGTGTAATCCCGGCGAGGGCACACCATGAACGCTAAGCGTCGACCTGACACCGAAACTCACGAGATCGCAGGCCACACTGTCGAGATCAGGCGGATCGACCATCGTGAAGAGTTACGCATTGATGGCGTCCGAACGAAATTCTTCGTCACGCCGGACGGCTACAATCTCCACGATGCAGCCTACGACCCCCCATACAAATCGTTGCAAGAGGCGGTGACGGCATTCCTCGAGCGCCGCAACGTGACCGGCAGGGAGAAATAGCTGTGGCCTGCCGCAAGAACTTCCTCGACCTGACCAACGACGAGCGCGATTTGCTCGCGGGCGCTTTCAACGATCTTTTCGCGCGTGGGCTCATTACTACATTCTCGGATGAGCACGAGCACCATTTCAACACGGGTATTCATCGCGGCCCAGCCTTCCTGCCGTGGCACCGCTACTTCCTGCTCGGGGTCGAGGCGGAGATGCGGAAATTCGACTCGCGAGCCACGATTCCGTACTGGGATTGGACGCGGGCCGACTCGCGCGACCTCGACGTCGAGCCATGGCTTTCTTTCTTCGGCGGCCGCACCGGGCGCGGGCGCTTCTCGAGCTGGTCGTTCACGCGCGATGCCGCGCCTGCACCGGGCCGGGTGCTGCCGAGCCTCGACAGCGTAATAGACGAAGCGCGGCGCGGCACCTATGCGGAGTTCCGCGGGATGGAATTCGGCAGCCACGTACCGGGCCACACCTGGACGGGCGGCACAATGGAAAGCGTGAGGTCGCCACTCGATCCCCTGTTCTACCTACACCACTGTAACATCGACCGGCTGTGGGCGATCTGGCAACGCAACCATTCAGGCGTCGCACAGTACACACTGGACGATATACCAGGCGGGATCTGCGGCGGCGTCTGTCCGCGCATCTCGGAAGCGTACGTGCCTCTAAACGATCCGATGATCGGCGGCGCCACGCCTGCGTCGATGCTCGACCACGTCGCTCTCGGTTACACATATCCCACCGACGACCTCTTCGAGCAGCGCGTGCTGGCACGCGGCCTGCCCGCGATGGCCAGCGGCGATCCAACGACGATCAACCTCGTGACCCCCACCGTGGTGTTCAATGACGTCCCCGAAGGCGATACCACGCGGCGCGCCGCCTTGTTCCACGTTTTGGGCTGCGATCATGTGAGCTTCATGGTCACCGCAGGCCCGACTGCGCCGTTTTCGCTGCTCACGCCGGGTCCTTTCATGTTTCCCTCCGGTCCGTTGCCACAAAGCGAGCTTCGCATCTGGCTGCTGTTCACAGGGCGGGCGCCCAACACCAGCGACGCAGGATCGATGACGATTGTCGCACACGATGAGTTTGGCGGAGAGATCGGCCGATTTGACATTCAAATCGTTGCAAACTCGGTGCGCCGCCCGCGCGCCGCGGTGGCGCTCGTGCTCGACGAATCAGGAAGCATGCTCGCTCAGGCGGGAAACGGGCGAACGCGCATCCAGGTGCTGCAGCAGGCGGCCATCACGCTCGTCGACCATCTCTACGACGACAACGGCCTTGCTATAGTCTCCTTCGCCGATACCGCGGCGCGGGTAATTGACCTGCAGGTAGCGGGGCCGCTCAACTCAACAGAGCGGGACAACGCAAGGTCGCAGATCGGACAGCACGGGCCTCCCGATCAGTTCCCGCACACGGCGATCGGTGCAGGAATCCAGGAGGCCGCGAATGTGTACGCGACTTCGCCACTCGCGCCGAATTTCGACGTGCAATCGACGGTAGTCTTTACCGACGGCATTGAGGATCGCGCGCCGTTCATTCGCGATCTCACAATCGGCGAACGGGTTTACGCGGTAGGCGTAGCAAATGCAGCCAACGTGGCTAACGACGTCCTTCGTGCCCTTGCCGCCAACAGCGGCGGCTTCATGCTGGTTACGGGAGAAATTCCGCAGGACGACGAGTTTCTGCTCGAGAAGTTCTTCATCCAAATCCTCGCGGGAGTCGTCAACCGCAACATTGTGCGCGATCCCGAGGGTGTAGTCGTCCCCGGTCAGATTGCACGTGTGCCTTTCCACCTCACACGCTCGGACATCGAGTTTGACGCGCTAGCTCTTTCGAGAGCCTCGCAGTTTCTCGCCATCGCGTTGCAGACGCCCGATGGTACTGTGGTCAATCAGACGCAGGTGCCAGCCGGCGGCTTTCGCACCGGGGCTACTTCGAGCGGATACCGTATCACGCTTCCACTGGTTGTGGACGGCGTCGAGCATTGGGAGGGGGAGTGGCAACTCCTGCTCGCATTGCAGTTCCGAGGTGCCCCGACGCATGTCGTTACAGGGATTGCAGCGGTAGCTGCCACCGCGGCGCTGCGTTTCCACGCACTCATGCACGTGCGCTCCAACCTCCGGCTGCGGGCGACAATCGACCAGACGATGCTTGAGCCCGGCGCAACGCTACACTTGCGTGCGGTGATTACCGAGTACGGACAGGCGATCGAGACCCATCCCATGGTCGTCTCCCAGATGAAGCGGCCCGATGCGACCACGACGCAGCTGGGTTTCGTCGAGACGTCGTCGGGCGAATTCGAGACATCGGTGGTTGCCACACAATCTGGGGTCTATCGTTTCCTTGTGCAGGCGAGCGGCCTCTCCACACGCGGCAGCGCGTTCACGCGTGAGAGCCTGCTGACCGCAGTGATCGGCCATCGCACGAGCCAGCCGCCTGGTGGGCCGGATGGCGGCCCAAGCGGCGGAGTGGATTGGTGCGACGTGCTGCACTGTTTGTTCGACGAGAGTGTCATGTCCGGCCGCTTGCTTCGTCGCCTGGAAGAGCAGGGCATACGCGTGGACCGCCTACGCAAGTGCCTTGAGGAACTCTGTCCGCGGCAGCCGCCACCGGGCCCCGTAATCAAGTAGTTTGGGCTTGCAACGGAGAAATCGGACATAGAATCGGACAGCATAGCCGATCAATTCAGCCGAGAAGTGGTGGCGAGCACCGTGGAGATGGCGAGTAGAGTGCATCACTCACACTGGCTCGCAGTGGTCACCATTGCGGTAATCTGATGATGCGATGCCGGCTCCGATGAACATAAGCTAGCATCAGCAGAAACCATTGCGCTGTCAGTTTGCGACTCCAAAGTATTATCTGTTTCCGGCATCATTTCAATGTGCCTTGTCGCACACCTTGTCATAGCCCGCTACGGTAAACTTCTTGCGGTCCACCTAGCAAATACGACGCCAAGGAGGATTATCATGGCAAGGAAATCTACCGCCGCAGTCGACTTGTTGCAAGAAAAGGTTCCACGCAAAAGGCAAAGTGCGTATGCGAATTTGGCGAACAAGGACTTACAGGATGTCCTGATCGCGCCCCGTGAAAGATCACTCGCGTATGTCATTCCACCTGATGCCAATGTCCAAGAGATTCTGCGGTCAGCACGGAATGCCTTCTACAAAGACGACAATGTAATCGGGGTCGGCCTCGGTCCCCGTCGCGTCAATCACCGTACCCGTCCAGGCGAGTTCGCACTCATTATTTATGTTCAGCAGAAGCTCCCCGAGAGCGCTCTCAGTCCAGCACGGCTGATTCCGAAGGAGTTTATGGGACTGAAGACGGACGTCGTTGAACCACTTGCGCCCAGTGCCCCGAAGACGGCTGTTGACTACCAGGTTGATCATCAGCTCATGCACGACATGAGTTCTATTGACTGGGGACGTCTTCATGATCTCACCATGCGCCACGAAGGCCCCATCGTTCCGCATCCAGTAAAAGTTCAAGACTTTGGTGACATCTGTGTCATTGAGGATGATGGGACTCTCATAAAAACGGCGGCCAACGGAGAGCAGTACACTGACTGGGTACGCGGATATCAACTGTTCCGGACCTTGCACGGAGACGACTACGACTTCGTTACCTTCTTCACCGACACTGCAAGTGGCATGCTGCCACAAGGAGGATCATCGTTCTGGTCAGGCATCTATAACAACGTGCAAGGCATAGGTCTTGGTGCCTTTAACAGCCGCGGATCCTGGGGCACCAATCGCCTGCAGGGCTTCCACTTCATGAACCAAGGCCATTTTCCGCTCTGGCGCTATGTTATGGGGCAGGAATTCTGCCACCAGTTCGCGGCGTTTGTCCGTTACAGGGACCCGGTGACTAATGCCACGATGACGGATCATCTCCTCAACGGTGTACTCGGACATTGGGCGCTTAACCTCGACGACGACAAATCGCCGATGGACTACGATTTCAACAATTGGATTGAGCTGTCGAACGGACAGTTTCAGAAAGTCAATCTCACTGACGAGGAACGTACCTACTGCAATCTCGACCTGTATCTCATGGGATTGCTCGGCGCGAATGAGGTCGGCGAGTTCACGTTGTTGCGCAATCCTCAGCCCGTCGGTGGGTCGACAACTACCTTTACCGCAACGCCAGCGCGGTTAAACATCCAAAACTTCATCGCTCAGGAAGGCCCGCGTATTCCTGGAGCCGCGGCCGCACCAAAGTACTGGCGCCAAGCCTTTATCGTGCTCACGAAGGATATCCATAAGGTACATGATCTCGTCGATACGATCGACTTCCTGCGCCTGCGTTGGGAACTTGATTTTCCAGGGATGACCAAGGGACTAGGGCGGATAGATACGGTTCTCGATGCCCGTCCCGGCCGCATTACTCCATCGCAGATCGCCGAACTGACAGGAGGCGGGTACACCGCTCTTCATCGTCACAAGATCAGCTCGAATGACCTCCAAGTCGTTACGACCCAATTCACGGGATCACTCAATCCGGGACAGACACACACGTGGTTTACCCATAGCTGGCCTCTTGATTGGTTTGTCGTTTGGTCACTCCGGCCGACAACCAACGGCGGCAAGATAAAATGGGATGTAGCCGTCGAACGTGCTGCCAACAATACGCACACCTACCATTTGACGGTGACCAATGTCGGCACCGGAGCAACGAACTTCGAAGCAAAATATGCTGTTCTGAAATGAGGTAAGTCATGAAGATCACGATTGATATCGATCCTACAGAGGTAACCGGCGCCGCGGCGATCCCCGTATCAGAGATGAAACAGGCGCCGCCTACGATGACGAGCACTGCGAGTGAGGGAACTCCGACCGATGCTGGCGCTTGTGCAGGGCTCCCCCCGGCAAGTACTCCGTCGCTTGCCCCGTCGCCTGACGGTGTTCCGATTGATGCTGGCCCAGCCCCGTTTGTTCCGACACACCCGGATTACTTTGGATTGTCCAAATAACGTCATTTGCTGGGTCAGCGCTCTCGGGACTGGAAAGTGAGAAGCAGGATCCAGCAAGCTGATGACGCAGGACACTTTGCATACTGAAGGGACGGGCGCTCTTACGCGAGCCGCCCCTTCTCGATTGCACCCCATCCGGGAATGCCCCGGATCGCTTGATTGAGCACGTGGTCACGCCTAGAGAGCTGAAGCTGACCTGTGCGAGTGGAGGCGGCCATGACGACCAGTGACCCGCGTCTAGGTGATCTGCGCTTGGATATCGTTCCGTTTGGGCCCACGGTGGAGCGCCTGGAAGGTATTGGCCAGGAAATTCTCCAGCACGACGAAATCAGGAAAGCCGTTGGCCGAGGGAAGCATCGCCTACTCGGGATCGAGGCCGTAGAGCCGAAGGAGCGGGAAAAGGGCAGATCCAAGCCTCGGGAGCCTGAGGACTTCCGGGCTACAATTTATGATTATGCTGCTGATCGGGTCCTCCTGGTCGAAGGGCGTATTGGTGACCTTGGCAGATTGACGATGTCCGAGTCGGCCGAGCAACCGCCGGTGACGGATGAGGAGTTCTGGGAAGCAGCCGACTTTGTAAAAAGTCACCCGGACATCCCTGAGATAGCAAGAGCCATTTCGGAAGGACATTTGATCATCTATCGGCCGATGCCGCTCCTTGATCTGCAGGAGCTAGACGGACGGACACGACGTGTGATCGCGCTCGGTCTATTCGATAAGAGACAAAGGCGGCCCGAGGAGATCCTTGGGGTGGAAATCGGTCACGGCCGCTTACACCGTTTTGGTCACCGCGCTCCGGAGGGATCACGGCCGCAAAATAATTCGATCTGTGGCGCACCTGGATCTGCCAGCGAGTCCACAGCGTCAAAGGGGACCGCCGGGCAGGTGTGGGTGACTGTTAAGCGAGGTCGGGAGACCCTCTGGCGGTTTCTGGCCGTTCGGCCGGCTGCATCATCTGGATTGCGGGGCTCAGGCGTGGAGCTTCGCTTCGTTGACTACCGTGGCAAGCGTGTCCTGTACCGAGCGCATGTTCCGATCCTGAACGTCCGCTACGACCGGGACGCCTGTGGGCCGTACCGCGACTGGCAGTGGCAGGAAGGCAAGATCCAGGCGAATGGAACGAATGTAGCTCCAGGATTCCGCTTATGCTCATCCCCCGCCAAGACTATCATGGACACAGGTTCGGATGTGGGTAACTTCCTAGGGGTCGGGATCTATGTCGAAGGCCAGGAGGTTGTATTGGTCAGTGAAATGGAAGCCGGATGGTACCGCTATGTCAGCCAGTGGCGGCTCCATGCCAACGGCACGATCCGACCGCGCTTTGGGTTTGCCGCCACGGATAGCCCGTGCGTCTGCAACGTTCATCACCACCATGTGTACTGGCGGTTCGATTTTGACATAGTTACTGCGAGCAATAACCGGGTTTTAGAGTTCAACGATCCTCCCGTTGTCCAGAACCAGCATTGGCACGAAAAGCACTTTGAGATCCGGCGGCCCCGTGATCCTACACACAAACGGAAATGGCGGGTTGAGAACACGGCATCCGGCGCCGCATATGATGTCGTGCCGCGGCCGGATGACGGCATTGCCTCTCAGCTGCCGGACTGGCCCTACGGCAGGGGTGACGTGTGGGTGCTGCGATACCATGGCAACGAGATCGATGATGGGTTCAACACCACTACAAGCCCGAACAGTGACGCCAAGATTGATCAATGGATCAACGGTGAGGCGATCATCGGACGGGATGTGGTGATTTGGTACGGGGCGCACTTTACGCATGATGTCGCGCATGAGGACCCGGCTCAGCACGGTCATGTTGTGGGTCCCGACTTGGTGCCCGTGAATTGGCCACGTTAAAGAATGGGCGGCGCCTGGCCGCCGGCCTCAACATCTACTCGGCTGATTTCTCAGGTTGCTTGCCACGCAGGGATGATCACTGAGAACGGCTAAGGTTCCGATCTCGTGTAGGGGACTTCTTCGATCCCAGGGTAGCTGTCGAGGGACACCTGAGCCAACGAGCCTTCCGCGCCGGTCATACAGGGTGGCCCGGCGCTTGATCGTTTAATCCATGCTAAACTGTTGCCCTGACCGGTCGCAGATTGCCCTGTCAGACCTGCCGGTGGCACGGCGAAATCTCCACCATCCGGTCGTTCCCTCGTTCTGGAGCTGAGCCATGGGTAGCCTGTCCTCGCCGCAGACTGCATCGGAGAAATGGCAGCAGCGTGCCCCGCAGGATTGTATCGGAGCGGCCCCGGATGAGGTCCACAATGCCAGCGAGCAGCTCAGATCAGTCCTGGCCAGCGTCAGCGACTGCTACTTCACGCTGGACCGGACCTACCGCATCACCGATCTCAACGAGGCGGCGAGGGACTGGGTGGGGCCGGATCCCGACAGGGTCCTGGGCGCATGCCTCTGGGATCTCTGCGACCCTCGCGCCGAGTGCAGCCTCGTCATCCGTGAAGGCATGGAAGCACGTCAAAGCATCCGGCGCGAGGTGATGTCCGGCCTGCGACCGGGCCACTGCCTCGATCTCCATGTCAGCCCCTCGACGGGCGGACTGAGCGTCGTCTTCACCGACGTGACGGAACGTCATGCTGCGAAGGCGGCCCTGGACGAGCTCGCCGGGCGCTTCCTGACCCTCCAGGACGAGGAGCGGCAGCGGATCGCCGAGGAGCTGCACGACTCGACGGCCCAGCATCTCGCGGCCGTGATCCTTCACCTCATGCGGCTGCGGCAGTTCGTCCAACCCGAGGGCCACAAGGTGCTCGACGAGGCGGAGGAATCGACCGGGGAGGCCGCCAGGGAGTTGCGCGCCTTCACCTACCTGCTGCACCCGCCGGGCCTGGAGGACGACGGCCTCGCCGGGACGGTGCGAGCCTTTGCGGCGGGGTTCACGCGCCGGACGGGCGTGCAGACCTCTGTCCGCATGCCGGAGGCGACCGACAACCTTTCCTTCGAGATCCAGCGCTCGCTCCTCAGGGTCGTCCAGGAGGCGCTGACCAACACCCACCGGCACGCGGCAGCCTCCCGGGTCGTGATCGACCTCCGGTTCGGAGCCGAGACGCTGAAGCTCCGGGTTCTCGATGATGGCTGCGGGCTGGCCCACGGCGTCCGTAAGGCGGCTACGGGCGGACCGCTGCTGGGGGTGGGGATCACCGGCATGCGGGCCCGCATTCTACGCTTCGGGGGGAGCCTGCGGCTGTTGAGTGATGCCCGGGGAACATTGGTCGTAGCCACCCTGCCACTCGGGTTCAACCGGATGGATCACGCCTAAACTGATAAGGGTTCTCCGGCTCAGGGGTCGAGCCTTTGGGCGTTAGGCGTTCTGGCGGGGCATGGAACGCTCCCAACTCTGTCGCACGTGAGGATCGTGCGCACACACTCATAACCTATGATGCTCTAACGTGATACAGGCTCATAATTCTATGCAAGTCAGCTAAATAACGAGAAAATCCTTGTAGGTCAGCGCAATTTTCTTGGAGATCGTTGCGAACGCCACTCCAGCAATCTTACCCGTGCCGTCTGCATCGTAATAGAGGATGCCGCTATCTCGGTCGTAGATGATCCGATCTGACGAGTCATGTGCCATACCCGTGTTGTTGGCCCTGAACGCAGACGCTTTCAGATCACCATCCCTTCCGACTCTCGTGAAGACAGAGTTGCTGATCCAAAGTGTATCATCGACAACCCGGAAATCTTGGATCGCATCTTTGTTGGTTTTGGCATTGGGCCTGGTATCAAACACGAATATGTCTGCCCCTGCTCCTCCATAGAGCTTATCACGTCCCAGGCCGCCGTAGAGCGTGTCATTCCCGTCAAGCCCTTTAAGCACGTCACTGCCGCCGAGGCCTTTCAGAACATTCGCAACCTCATTGCCGATCAGAGAGTTGCTGCCGTTGTCGCCAGTGAAAATTGCCTGCGGGGAGGGGACGACAGGCACCAATGGATGAGGCTCCGAATGACGAGGCAAGAGGTCTTCGAGTGCCACGTTTCCATCGCGGAAGTGAAAGGCCTCAACCCCGCTGATGATGTCTATGCCGAGATCGCCATCGAGTGACCATGTGTCCGCGATGGTGATTGAGCCATCGGCATTCTTGGTGATGGTGAAGTCTACGCGCGCACCGTTGATCTCAACGTAGTCATAACCTTCCCCGCCGCTAATGGTGTCGTTGCCGAACCCGCCGGAGAGGGTGTCGCTACCAATCCCACCATTAAGCTGATCATTCCCGCTGCCACCATAGATGACATCGCTGCCCTCATCGCCGTTGAGCACGTCGTTGCCCAGGTTGCCGGAGATCGTGTCTTCGCCCCTGCTCCCATTTAGAACGTTGTTGCCATTGTTGCCGGTCAGGGTGTTGTTGAGGTCGTTGCCGGTGCCGGTGCTGCCCGTCTCAAGGATCAGATTTTCGACGTTTGTTTCCAAGGTATAGTTCGTCACGAAGGAGACGACAGTATCAGTCCCAAGGCGATCCCCTTCGATCACAATGTCGCCTTGGCTGACCCAATAAGTGTCATCGCCGCCGCCGCCCGACAGGGTATCTGGCCCGTCGTCTCCGTTGCCACCGCTGAGGGTGTCGTTACCGTCATCCGTTGCGATGAAGTTACTGCTGGTATTTCCCGTAATGAAAATGCTGCCCATCTCGGCATAGATGGCATTCTCGACATTCTCGCTCAGGAAGATGTCGCCGCCTCCGCGATACTCGACAGTGTCGACCCCGCCATTGGCGTATTCTTCAATGGCAGCAGAGCCATTGTTGTCGATGATGTAATAGTCGTTTCCGAGGCCACCGGAAAGATAATCCCAACCGCCACCGCCATAGATAGTGTCATTGCTGTTGCCGCCCGCGATGGTGTTATTGTTTTCGTTGCCGTAGCCAACGAAACTGCCTGATCCGGAGAACACGAGGGCTTCGATATCGGCTCCAAGCCGATACTCCCTCAATATCGTGACAATCGTGTCGTGACCCATACCTGGATCGCCGTTGTCGATCACCACATCGTCAAGGCTGTTCACATGGTAAGTGTCCGACCCATTGCCGCCGATCAGGGTGTCAGCACCAGTGCCGCCGTCTAGCGTGGCAACCACATAGTACTGCGCACCTTCCATTTCGGTGGCGATCTTGACCACGTTGTTGAGATTGTTGCCGACACCATAGAAATCGACGCCACCCCCAGCCGAGTAAAAAATCAGGTTCTCGACGTTACTCCCAAGCGTGAAGCTTTCGATTGGGTTGGGATCGGACTGGTTGTAGTTGTAAGCGGGTCGAAATTCGATTGTGTCAGTGCCGCCATCCCCCGCCGTCTCGATAACAATGTCCCCTGCACCGACAACATAGGTATCACTGCCCAAGCCGCCTTCAAGGCGCTCACCTGCGTCGGCATCGGAGTATGACTCAGGCAGAGTTTGCGTGGGCGGAGAGTACACCCCGCTGATCAGCCGGTCGTTGCCGTTGCCGCCGATCAGCGTATCAACGCCGTTCCCACCGATCAGTGTATCATTTTGGGCCGATCCGGTAATCGAATCGTTTTCCCAGCCACCTTGAACCAATCCGGAACCATTGATAACAGCCATACTGCCCCGACCAGCGATACAACTCCGCCAAGATAGGGATAACGCTCCACTTGGAGTTCGCAATTAGCTCGTTGGCGCTTGAACTAACTCATTTGGTTAAGACAAGAAATATATGGTTAGCCCAAGGCGCATAAGACTCATGAAGTCCGTACGTTACTGAAATGAGCAGGAAACCCTTGGCGGACCATCATCAGGTTCTTGGAAATGATAGCGATCTTCACATGATCATCAGTCGCTCTCCCACTTGGATCATAGTGGAGGGCTGTGGTCTTCTTTGAGGAGATGTTCACGCCCGTCGCGCTGCGGGCCTCATTCCCCACTTGGAGCGTTCCCGGATCCGGACGGCCGAGGCGCTTCCGATGACGTAGACGCCCCGACGGCCTCACATGAGACTGGAGATGCTGAGCATGACATGAGAGACCCGTCCATGGGCGAGGTGAGCTCGGTTGGAAATATCCGGACAGAGATGTGTTCCAAGTTCATTGGGCAGATGCATCCGTACCAGATTCACAGTACGCCACGCTATGTCGACATGCTCACCTACCAGCAGGGCGCCCATGGGATGAACCAACGGTCGGACCGGCCGCAGCGCGCCTGCGCAACAGGGCTTACGGCAGAGCTTCCTATGAGTTTCCGGTCGGTACCGTTAGATCTGCGGCTTCGGGATCGGATCTGTTAGATCTGCGGCTTCGGGATCGGATCTGTTAGATCTGCGGCTTCGGGATCGGATCTGAATGACGCGGCCTGGGTGCCTCAACCAGGCGAAAATGCACAGGCGGTGATTTCCAATCAAATGGCACCTGGAGAGGAACAGTACAGGTGGTCAGCAGACTCCGTCCCTCGGCGTTCCGGACTTCGAACACAAAGCCGGGTCGCTCCAAACGCACGCAGTTTTGCCATTGGTCGAAATCGACCCAATCACTCACCGACGCATCCTCATGAACACTCATCAGATTACAATCAGCTAAGGCTTCAATGACATGGGTAGTAGGAGAACCCGATGCAAGATCGGTTGTAGTAATTGGCCGCAGAGGACCAGGGAGCGACCGGGGGCGGACAGCGCTGAAGATCACTTCTCAACGACGAATGCTGGCCCAATTCCTGAAGCTGTGGTGCCGACACAGTGCGATCCTCGTTCTCGAGCTTCCGCGAATCGTCGCCTGGAAGTCAGAAGAACGGGAGGACAACGAAATGGCCGCCATCGGCGAGCATGAACACGAGGGCCAAGCGGTCGCGAGAGGCCGACACCGCAGACACACTGACCGAGGGTGGGATGGCTCAATGGCTCTCGCCCTTTGACCGCAGGTACGCGATCAGGTCGGCACGTTCGTCCTGCGCCTCAATGCCGGGGAAGGCCATGCTGGTCTTTGGAACCAGCTTGTAGGGAGCAGCCAGGTAACGGTCCAAGAGGGACTCGCTCCACCTCTCCTCCTGTTGGGCGAAGGTTCGCAGGGCAGGGGAGTAGGCGAACCCCTCCTGCGACGCGATCTTGCGGCCAACAACCCCGTGCAGGTTCGGGCCCTGCAGGTTCGTTTCGTCGGGCTGCACGGAGTGGCAGGAGTAGCAGTACTGAAACACCGTCTCGCCCCTCACTGGGTCACCACCGTCAGCCCGTGCGCCCATGGCAGGGACCCCAAGCAGGAGGGCAGCGGCGGGGATAAGCTGCCAGTTCACTGCGACTGCCGGGCGGTGCGGATCACCATCAGCCGGTCGGCGCCCGACTCCGGCAGCCAGACCTCGCCGGGTCGCCCGAGGATCTGGCGCACGTTGGCGTCGGCCTCTGACATCGGATAGCTCGTGAACTGTTCGGTGGCCGGATCAAAGGACAGGATGGCATCGGCGCCCCAGTCGGACACCCAGACGATGTCGTTGTCATCGACATAGACGGCGTAGGCCTGCGGCTTGTCACCCGGTAGCTTCCACTCGCGCCAGGCGTTCGCCTTCGGATTGTACAGCCCGAGCTGGCCGGCATTCCACTCCGAGACCCAGATGCGCCCCTTCGAGTCGGACCAGACGCGACGGGCGCCTTGGCCCTTCGTCGGGGGTTCGATCACTGTCGCTTCGCCTGTGGCCTTGTCGATGCGGGCGATGTGGTTGCCGGCGAGCGAGGCGTAATAGACGTCTCCCTCCGGCGTGGCCGTGATGCCATAGGGGCCGCGGCCGCGCGGCGCCTTCCAGACCTTCATATCTCCAGTCTTCGGATCAAGCCGGCCGTAGAACCCGTTCTGCCCCGTGAACCAGTGCACGCCGTCCTTGTCGAACACGGCGGTGTTCAGGTTCGTGTATCCGGTGCCCTCGGGAAGCTTCCAAACCTGCACCTGCTCGATTTCGGGATCAACCCGCACGATAGCGTTCTGTCCGCCGTCGGTGAGCCAGGCCGCGCCATCGGGGCCCTGGATCACGCCGTGCGGTGCCGATTTCGGCCCAAGCTTGACCTCGCGGCTCTGGCCTGTGCTCGGATCAAGGATCCCGAGGGCGCCGTTGCGTTGCGCGGAATACCAGATCTTGCCATCAGGTGCAGGCGCGACGTCATGGGGATAGGCGCCATCGGGCAATGGAAAAGTCTGTTGCGACTGCTGGGCTGCACCGGATGCGCTGAGCGCGACGATCGCCACGAAGGCAACAGCAAGGCGGCAGGCATAAGGCATGGCCAGATTCTCCTGAGCAGCAGGAACCATGCGCCAAACTTGTGTCGCCATTGCGCTGTCCGAGTCGCCTGAGTTGACCCTTCTGGGATGCCAACGCCACAATTCAATCAGCGCAGTTGTGGCGTATTTGGGTAGCCAAGATTGGGAATTCTCCCAATCACACCTTTGCTCACGTGCGGAGCCGGACCGTGATCCGCTTCGACCCGGGGCGAGGCCACAGGATCGAAGCGAAACTCTTCAGCGTGGATGCGCCTTTCAGGCTGCCAACGGCCTCTCTCTACGAATCGGGCCGTTCCATTCGATCGGATGCACCAGAGCTTCGACTACTTCAACGAATATCCTGGCCTGATCTGCCGCCGCACTCCGTTGAGGGTGGCCGGCCTTCAGCGCATGAAACCTCATCCGGTAAAGCTCTGACAGAATCGTACAAGCAACCGCAAGACTGTCGGCGATCTCGCCAATCGGGGACGGCTGATCGAGAAAAGTCCGACAACGCGCGGCACTGCGTTGAAGATCTCGGAACGCATGGTCCAGATCGTCCGCGCGGATCCCGCGTGCCAGCAACGCGTCGGATGCTGCGATACTTAAAGACGTGGACAGCAGACCAGCAACATGCACCAGCGCCTGCCCATATGCCTGAGCCCTTCTATCGCCCCCATTGTCGATCTTCACGCGAAGCCCGATGAGCAGTGACTTTGCCCGTGCGACATCGCTCTCGACTACATCACAGTCGTGACGTCCCGGCATCCATTTGCACATGTGTGTTTCTTGTTGTTTGGGAATCAGTCTATCAGCTGATGGCTCCAACCATGGAGTCATTCGCTCTTTCGAGCAAGGATCAAGGCTGATCGAAGGCACCGCTGCGACATCCTGCTCGCAGACTTTTGAACGCTCTCGAATGTGTGCCTCTATGAGGAACTCGGCACTGGCTGCGCGACCATTGTGCAGAGCCAACCTTCCAGGGCCGACGTAGGTCTTGACGCGGCGCATTCACGCTGCCCGACGGTTGCTTGCTGCCCCCGCTTCCGGGAAGACTCGAGCGGGCATCGGTCCGCCTCGCGTCTCTCCTGCCCCGTCGGCATCGAACGCCTAAGCAGGGTCTCGCCCATCGTCTCCCCGCGGGTGAGATCAGAGAGGTCGATCCAGAGCACATCGGAGGAACAAGAAGCGCCGCGCCCTCCAACGCGAGCCGCATGAGGCGATCCTGGCGCAGATCATGGAAGTGCGTGATCGATACGGTCCACGGAGGCGGATCAGCTGCGCTGACCGTCGGCCGTCCCAGTTTCATAATTCTGATGCAGGGTAGCGCAATGCCTCCGGTCAGGCCGCAAGTCGGATTCTGTTTCGCAGACTGCGCTGACAGAAACCGGGACCGCCTCAATCCTGCCAGAGTTCAGGGCAACTTCTACCCTGGAACGAGCTTGACTGCTGTAGGAAGGCATTCCCGCTGTAAGACAGAGTTAAAGCAAATGATCTAAGAAAATCGGGTCCTGTCTGACGGCAACGCTCGGACAGATCAGATCGCGGGGATCCCCATGACAAAGCGTATCGTGTTGGCGGCGGGCCTTGTACTTGCGCTCGCCGCCTGCCAAGGCCAGAACATGTCCACGCGCCACCTGGCGCCGATCCCGCCCGCCACCATGGCGCTGATGGAAGCGAAGGGCCTGTCGCCGAACGACCCGATCCTGATGCGGGCCTACAAGAAGGAATCCGAGATCGAGGTCTGGAAGCGTGGCCGCGACGGCCGATACGCCCTGCTCAAGACCTATCCCATGTGTCGTTGGTCGGGCCAACTCGGGCCGAAGATCCGTGAGGGCGACCGCCAGGCGCCGGAGGGCTTCTACACGATCACCCCCGCGCAGATGAACCCGAACTCGCAGCTCTACCTCTCGTTCAACCTCGGTTACCCGAATGAGTACGACCGCGCCCATGGCCGGACGGGATCGCACCTGATGGTGCACGGCTCGTGCTCGTCACAGGGGTGCTTCGCCATGACGGATGAGGCCATCTCTGAAGTCTACGCACTGGCGCGAGAGGCCTTCGCCGGCGGTCAGCGCGGCTTCCAGTTCCAGTCCTATCCATTCCGGATTACGGCGGAGAACCTGACAAGGCACCGTCTCGACCCGAACATCGCCTTCTGGCGGAACCTCAAGGAAGGCTCCGACTACTTTGAGATCGCCAAGGACGAGCCACGCGTGTCCGTTGCCAACCAGCAGTATGCCTTCAACGGCGATCCCTCGGTAATGGCGGCCGTCGCGCAGAAGCGGCAGACCGACGATCAGCAAGTGACTGCGTTGACGGCCAATGGCATGCAGCCGGTCAAGCTGGTGTACGCGGACGGCGGACAACACGAGAGTTTCCGGCAGGCTTTGTACGGTAATGCAGGGCAGGGCGGCTCGCTTGCGGTGGACACCAATGCCCGCAAGCGCCTCGGTGACATCAGCCGCCCCGAGGCCCTGGCAGCGGGGCCGCAGGAGGTCGTTCTCACCGCAAGCGGGAAGCCCGCGCAGGGTGCCTCGGCTCCGGCGGCTTACGCTTCGCAGAGGTCAGGTGCTGGGCAGGGCCGTGCCACAGGAATCGCGTCCCAGGCGGGCAGCGTATCCGAGCCAAGCGCCGGGCCGGCGGATAGCCAAGGATCTTCGGTGTTAGGACGCATGCGGTCGCTCTTCGGAGGCTGACCGCAACCCGGGTGCCGGGCTTCTCCGCGGCTTCGACTTATTGATTGGCCGTTATCGTCGGCGACGTGCGGCCACCAAGGGACACCCAGGTCGAGCCCGCGTCACCCTCGCGCTTGATGTAGACGTAGCCCGTCGTGTGCCAGGGCAGGATCGCGTTGCGCTTGTTATCGAGAATGAAGTCGCCGCGGGTGGTGCGCACCATCATGACTGCGTGGCCTGCGCCCTCTTCGTCGATCACCACGGTCATGCGCATCGCCCGGCGCGGGATGCCCGCCTCGCCGAGGCGCCTGCGCTTGACGAGTTGGTAGTCCTCGCAGTCGCCGTAGCCGTCCTCGGCAAAGTCCCAGATGTCCTCGACGCCCCAGTGATCGAAATCGGTCCTAGCCTTGATTGTGGCGTTCACCTGCTGGTTGACCTGGTTAAGGGTCTGCCAGACCTTCGCCGTGAGCTCGATGGTAGCGGGCTCGTCAGGGTCAACGGCGCACTCGGTCGGGTTCTGCTCGCAGAAGCGGACCCAGCCTATGATCGGCTTGGCCGCACCGACTTTGGTAACCGGCTGGGTGACGGTCGGCAGGATGCTGCCCGTCTGGGTCTGCGCCTGCGCAGCGGCAACAGTGACAGTCAGAGCGAGGGAGACAGCGGCGAAACGGGACGTGATCCTGGAAAAAGGCCGAACGCTCAGAAGCTCGAAGAGAGGTTGGCGCATTGCCCCCACCGCTGTGCCGTTAAGGATTTGTTCATCTTCATTGGCACAGCGGTGGGGAAGCGCTCAAGGCAGAAGTTAAACAAAGGTTAACAGGTCGCACCCTGGTTCGTTCCGACAGAGCTGTCACGCCTGTCCCGGGCGCAGTGTCGCAGCCGTGATCTCAGGTTGCCGCTGACGCCATCAACCGGGAGGGCGTCGTGCACGTCAGCACCGTCCACATGGACCTCGTCACGTTGAGCGTAGCGTCACAGAGTTCAAGCAGCACACCGCCCATAGCGATCAACTCCGATCCGGAACGATGGTGCGGCCTGGTAACCTCGCAGTTCACCAAGGGTGCGGTGGGCCAGAAGTGGAGGCCGGCCTCGGCTGTGCAAGCCGTTTCTTAGATCCGAAGCTCGGACTGAGCCTGCCGCAAATCCGGCTTCATGAGGCTACAATACCACCCGGACACGCCGACCAATGGGCTTTCGGCGGCAGGCAACGGAAGGAGCAGAGTGAACATGGCGGCACACCGTCTCATCAGATTCATAGATGCGGCGAGAAGACAAAACGGATACGACGATGGACACATGACAAAAGTGTGTGCCGACCCGACTGCATCGCGCATTGACTGCGCACGTGGCACGTCCTGATATTGGCAGCCCGATGATCGATCGCGCCCGGCGGCAAGCAGTGAACGTGATGCAATCAAGCCCACAAGGTTCTTATGCCCTTCTCCGCATTACCGAGACACAGGTTCGAACAAGGGCAAAGATCTCGCCACGCGAAACCATCCCCAAAGAACGGCCAGATGCCGCGCCTTGCATTGACAACCACCTTGAGCCGCTGTGGAGTTCTCCAACCGCAGAGGCCGGCTAGAGTGAAGCCCCTATGCTCAGTGTCTCCCTCCCGGCCGCCGTGTTCGGCGGCCTCATCAGCTTCTTGAGTCCCTGCGTCCTGCCACTGGTGCCGCCTTACCTGTCCTTCCTGGCCGGCACCACCTTCGACCGGTTGAGCGCCGGTGACGGTGCCGTCCGCGGACGAGCGGTGTTGGCCGCGCTCTTGTTCGTGGCCGGGTTCACGACGGTTTTTGTTCTACTGGGCGCGACGGCCTCGGCCTTGGGGCAGGTGATCCGGCAACATGTCGATGTGCTGAGCACGGTGGCAGGTCTCGCCATCATCGTCATGGGCCTGCATTTCCTGGGCATCTTCCGGATCCGGCTCCTTTATCGGGAGGCCCGGGTCAACATCGAGAAGCCGGTCGGCCTCTGGGGTGCTTATGCGATGGGCCTTGCCTTCGCATTCGGGTGGACGCCTTGCATTGGACCGGTATTAGCGGCGATCCTGACTGTTGCCGGCTCTGAGCAGAGCGTTGCGCAGGGAGCCTTGTTGCTTGCAGCTTATTCTGCAGGTCTTGGCATCCCGTTTGTACTTGCGGCACTCGCCATGAAGCCGTTTGTTGCCCTGCTGAGGCGAATGCGCTCGCGTTTCGCGCTGGTGGAGAAGACGATGGGGGGACTCCTCGTGCTGACCGGCATAGCCTTCCTGGCCGGATGGATCACTGACATGTCGTTCTGGATTCTGGAGGCGTTCCCGGCTCTCGCGACGCTCGGCTGAGACACGAAACGGCCCAGGTCCAGCGACGATAAGCTCTGGTGCGGACCTCGATCCCATTCGAGTCGATCGTCGGGCTGTCCGAAGGCTTGTGTCATCCTCATGTCCCGGGCCTGTTGCGGGCCCGCTGGTATTCGCGCGCCGGCTTCGGCCACGTGCTTTTGATGAAGGCGAGGATCGCCTGGATTTCACCGTCCGACAGTGAGCTCTCAAACGCCGGCATGTCGCTTTCGTATCCTGGCACGATCGCTGCCAAACCCTTCTTCGTGATCGTGAACAACTCCTCATCGCTGTGATGCCACGTGTGCCCGCTCACATCATGTGGTGGTGCGGGCATGCGACCGTTCGACAGGGCTTCCTGCCAGTTGGGCTGGCCCTCAAGTTTCGCGCCATGGCACGAGGCGCACCGCTCGGCATAGAGCCTGGCGCCGAGTGCAAGTTGAGCCGCACCGCCTTGGCTCTCGAATCGTTCGAGACCGAGCCACGCAAAGGCGGCAGCACCGATGATTATCAAGAGCGCTCCCCGAGCCAGAACCTTGCCCACGTCACGACCTGCCGCGGAGATACTTGAGCAGCGCGGCCGTCGCGATAACGAGGACGATGACGGACAGGAGCCACGCCAATCCCATTCCCGCCATCATCCAACCTGCGCCGTCCATCATGCCCATTGTTGCCTCCCTTGTTCACGAATGAGGCTGACTAAGCGCGGTCCAGGTGCATCCCTGGTCAGCGCTGCCGAGAAGCTTCCCGCCATTCGTGACGGCGAATACACGCTTGATTGGCGGGATCGGCCGCCAGATGGAGCAGATATCCATCCCCAAAGCCATTGCTGGTGGTTTCAAGACCGACCGGCGGCTCTCCGGCCTTCACCAAACACCGCCCGATTACGAAGGCATAGAGTGTGCCTTCGGCCTTCATTCGGCGGCACGGGGCCAGTCCGGTGCAACCTCCTGGCGGTCAGCCGTGCGGGGCAGGCCATGACCCTTGATCAGCGCGTAGATCGCCGGAATGACCACCAGCGTCAGTACCGTCGATGAGATCATGCCGCCGATCATCGGCACGGCGATGCGCTGCATGATCTCGGAGCCGGTGCCGCTGCTCCACAGGATCGGAATCAGGCCCGCCATGATGGCAATGACGGTCATCATCTTGGGCCGTACGCGATCCACTGCACCGATCATGATCGACGTATAGAGATCAGTGCGGGTGAACGGATGGCCTTGGCGCTCCCGCTCCTCCCGCACTTCCTGCCGGGCGTGATCGAGGTAGATCAGCATGATGACGCCGGTTTCGGCCGCCACACCGGCCAACGCGATGAATCCGACTGCGACTGCGACCGACATATTGAAGCCAAGCCACCACATCAGCCAGATGCCGCCGACCAGCGCGAAGGGCAGCGATAGCATCACAATGAGCGTTTCGGTCAGGGCTTGGAAGTTCAAGTAAAGCAGCAGGAAGATGATCAGCAGCGTGACCGGCACCACAATCTTGAGTCGCGCCTCGGCACGTTCGAGGTACTCGAACTGACCGCTCCACTGAACGTAATAGCCTGGCGGGAACCTGACCTCGCTCGCAACCGCCTGCCGCGCCTCGGCGACATAGCCGCCGAGGTCGCGTCCAACGATGTCGACGAAGATGTAAACCGCGAGCTGGCCGTTCTCCGTCCGGATCGAGGTCGCACCGCGGGTGAGCTTGACGCTCGCCACCTCTCCTAAGGGCACCGCACCCCCGTTTGGCATTGGCACCTGCACCTCGGTGGCGATGGCCTGCGGATTTGAACGCAGCTCGCGTGGATAGCGCACGTTAACGCTGTAGCGCTCGCGACCCTCGACGGTGTTGGTGACCATCTCGCCGCCGAGCGCCGTGGCGATCACGTCCTGCACATCGCCGACGGTCAGGCCATAGCGTCCGAGGGCGATCCGATCCGGCACGATATCGAGGAAGTAGCCTCCGATCACGCGCTCGGCGTAGGCACTCGACGTGCCGGGCACCGCCTTCACCACGGCTTCGACCTGGCGTGCGATTTGTTCCATCTCGGCAAGGTCAGTGCCGAATACCTTGATGCCGACGGGCGTGCGGATACCAGTCGAGAGCATGTCGATGCGTGCCTGGATCGGCATGGTCCAGGCGTTCGACACGCCTGGGAACTGCAGCGCCTTGTCCATCTCGGTCTTGAGGCTGTCGATGGTGACGCCGGGCCGCCATTCGCTCTTCGGCTTCAGGGTAATGATTGTCTCGAACATCTCGGTCGGCGCGGGATCGGTCGCGGTGAGGGCCCGCCCCGCCTTGCCATAAACGGAGGCCACCTCCGGGAACGACTTGATGATCCGGTCCTGCGTCTGCATGAGCTCGGCCGCTTTGGTGATCGACAGGCCCGGCAGGGTGGTGGGCATGTACATCAAGGTGCCCTCGTCCAGAGCCGGCATGAACTCGGAGCCAAGCTGGCGGGCCGGCCAGATCGTTGCGCCGAGCGCCACGAGGGCGAGCACAATGGTGAGGACTTTAGCCTCGAGTACGCCACGGATGATCGGCCTGTAGATCCAGATCAGGAAGCGATTGATCGGGTTGCGGTGCTCCGGGACGATCCGCCCGCGCACGAAGATCACCATCAGCGCAGGGACGAGCGTCACGGACAGGATGGCCGCCGCCGCCATCGCGAAAGTTTTGGTGAAGGCGAGCGGACCAAACAGGCGGCCCTCCTGCGCCTCCAGCGTGAAGATCGGCAGGAACGAGACCGTGATGATCAGCAGGCTGAAGAACAGGGCCGGTCCGACCTCGATCGCTGCTTTGACGAGGATCTCGACCCGCGGCTGGTCCGGTGGTGCCCGCTCCAAATGCTTGTGGGCATTCTCGATCATCACAATGGCCGCATCGATCATCGCACCGACTGCGATGGCGATGCCACCCAGGCTCATGATGTTGGATCCGAGCCCAAGGAGCCTCATGGCGCCAAATGCCATGAGGATGCCGACGGGCAGCATCAGGATGGCGACCATCGCGCTGCGCAGGTGGAGCAGGAATACGACGCACACCAAGGCGACAATGATGCTCTCCTCGATCAGCGTGCCCTTAAGTGTTTCGATCGCCGCCTCGATCAGCTGCGAGCGATCGTAGACGGGAACGATCTCGGTGCCCTTCGGCAAACTCGAAGCGACGTCAGCAAGCCGCGCCTTCACGCTTTCGATCACGTTGAGTGCGTTGGCGCCGAACCGCTGCAGGACAATGCCGCTCGCGACCTCACCCTCGCCGTTGAGTTCGGTGACGCCGCGCCGCTCGTCAGGCCCAATCTCGACACGCGCGACGTCGCCGAGACGCAATGGCGTCCCGGCATCCGTCTTGAGGACGATGCTCTCGATGTCCTGAATGCTCCTGAGATAGCCGCGGCCCCGAACCATGAACTCAAACTCGGAGAGTTCGACCGTGCGCCCGCCGACATCGGCATTGCTGGTGCGGATCGCCTCTCGCAACGCCTGGAGGGACACTCCCTGGGCGCGCAGCCGCCGTGGGTCCACGACCACATTGTATTGCTTGACGAACCCGCCGACGCTTGCGACCTCTGCGACGCCTTCTCCCTTCGCGGCCGCGAACCGCACCACCCAGTCCTGCAGTGACCGCAGCTCGGCCAAGGTCATGTTCTTGGCCATCACGGCGTACTGGTAGACCCAGCCCACGCCCGTGGCGTCCGGCCCCAGGCTTGGGGTGACGCCGGCAGGCAGACGCCGTGCGGCCGCATTCAGATACTCCAGCACGCGTGAGCGGGCCCAGTACGCGTCGGTTCCGTCCTCGAAGATGATGTAGACGAACGAGACACCGAAGAACGAGAAACCCCGCACCACCTTCGATTTCGGCACCGTCAGCATGGCCGTGGTGAGCGGATAGGTGACCTGGTCTTCCACGACCTGAGGCGCCTGACCTGGATACTCTGTGTAGACGATGACCTGCACGTCCGAGAGGTCCGGGATGGCATCGAGCGGCAGGCTGCGCAGGGAATACAGACCCGCCGCAACCGCGAACACCGTCCCGATCAGGACAAGCATGAGGTTGCGGGAGGACCACGCAATGAGCCGGGCGATCATTGGGCCTTCTCCGCGACAGGAGCCGACATGCTCTGGAGCGCGGCCTTCAGGTTGCTTTCGGCATCGATGAGGAAATTGGCCGACACGACCACCTGGTCTCCTGGCGCGACGCCCTCGCGGATCTCGACAAAGCCGTTCCCGCTGGCGCCCACCGTGACCTGGCGCGGCTCGAAGCGGCCCTCGCCCTTATCGACGATCACGACTTGGCGCGTGCCTGTGTCGATGAGCGCGCTGTCCGGCACGGCCACAACGGGTTTGGCGGCCCCGGTCGCGATTTCAACGTCGGCGTACATGTCCGGCAGCAGGAGACCATCCGGGTTCGGGATTTCGATCCGGACCCGGGCCGTCCGGGTCTCCGGGTTCACCTGCGGGTAGATCAGGCCGATCTTGCCAGGGAAAGCTTGGCCCGGCAGGCTGCGCACACGGATCGTGACGGCTTGGCCCGGCCGGACGGCGCCGAGATCGTGCTCGGGCACATCGGCGAGCACCCAGAGCGTAGAGAGATCGGCGATCCGGAACAGGATATCCCCCGGCATCGCCCGCATCCCGTCCGTCGCGTTGCGCTCCAGAACGAGACCGTCCCGCGGGGCCGACCAAGTGATCGTGGTTGGCACCTTCCGTCCGCGTTCGATCTCAGCCAGCGCCTCCGGCGGCACGTCGAGATTTTCCAGGCGTCGGCGAGCTCCTTCGAGGACCGCGGCGCGGCCGCCGGCAACGCCGCCTCCGTCGTTCAGAACGCTCAGATACTGGGCGCTGGCGGCGGAGATCTCTGGCGAGTAGAGTCGCAGGAGCGGCTGACCGGCGCGCACCCGCTCGCCCGTTGTGACGTTCTCGACCTTCTCGATGAAGCTCTCCGAGCGCAAGGCGATGACTGCCACACGACGCTCATCGAGCTTGATCGTGCCGGGAGCCCGCACCGGCCGGGTGACGACACGGCGCTCAGCCGGCTCGGACCGGACGCCGGTGCGCTGGAGCCTGCCGGGGGAAACCGTGACGGTCGAGCCATCCTGCGCCTCCCCCTCGTAGACGGGCAGGTAGTCCATGCCCATCGAATCCTTCTTGGGAACCGGCGAGGTATCCGGCAGCCCCATGGGGTTGCGGTAGTAGAGGACCTTCTTGCCGCCGCTCTGATCGGCCTCGGTCGGGCTAGCCGCAGCATTCTTCGGCCTGTCGCCGAAGCTCACGTCCTCGCTGGCTCGAACGGCAACGTAGTCGCGGCCATTCTCGGTCTTCTTTGGCCCGGCGGAGTAGAAGGGCTTACCGTCCGGGTCACGGTAATAGACCGTCGGGCCGGACACCGCGGGAGGGGAGCCGTTGCCTCCCGCGGCGGCCAGCCAGCCCGGTGGCGCAAAGCCGCCAGGCAGCAAGAGGCGGCCTTGGCCCGCGCGAAGGCCGAGCCAGATGCCGGCTCCCAGGGCCAGGAGCACCAAAGCAGCGTTCAGAAGGCGCTTGGATGACCGCTTGCCGTCCGCGGGCCGGTGCTCGCGTGGCTCGAAGTCGCGAAATCGGGTCATCTGATCCATCACTGCACCGCCTTAAACACAAGACGGTTTTGGACGGTGCCGGTCTGGCCCTGCACCTTTGCGGCCAGGGAGAGTTGCCAGCCGCCCTCCATCGTCAGGTTGGTCTTGAACCGGTAGATCCCGGGCTCAGGAGACGGCATCAACTCGATGGGGGCTGTCATCGTCGGCATCCCATCGGGAGCCATGTCAATCCGCTGCGCAAAGATCACCGCATCCGGGACGGACCTCCCGGAAAGCTCCTCAACGAGGCGCACATCCACCGTGGCTTCACCCTGCTTCACCTCGTCTCGGACAAGCTCAAAGGCATGGTCCTTGAGTTCGGCGGCCGAGACGGGGGGCAACGTGCTGTTCCCGGCGAACCCGACTTGCGCCTTCACCTGATCCCAAGACTGCAAAATCCAGCCCGGGAGAATCGAACGGTTGGGCAGGGCCTGAACCACGGACGGTGGGATCCAGGCCGGCAGGGCCGCCTGATCCGTCGTCATGAGGCCGAGGATGGCCGCTCCGACCATGGCCAGCCCTAGGAACGCAGCCACACGGGCACGTCCTTTGGTGAGGAGAATCATTTGTCTGTAACCCAGTCATGCATGGCGTGGGCATCGCAGGCGCTGCCGAGGAACGCCAATCAATGCGCGATCAAGCCCCGTGACGCACGGTCACGCGGCGACACGAGCCGGCACGGAGGCCGGTGCAGGAACTAGGCTTTGGGGGGATGATCCGGAGGCGGCGCGGGCAGGCTGTCGCCAAATTGCGCGAAATAAGGAACGAGCTCAACGGCAAGCGCAGCGCGAGCCACCACCCAGTCAGCCGTCGGCATGCTCTGAGGGCACTTGGCGATGCAAAGCACCGCGAAGGGGCAGGCTTTCATGTCGCTGCAGTCGGGCGGCGGCTGGTCGCAGCAGGACATATCATCCGCTGCCGTCACGGCGGACGCAATTGGCCCAGCTCCTGCCGACGCGGCGGACGAGCCGCCGACGACAACAAGGCTGACGACCGCCAGGATCGTCAGCAACCGGGACAGGGTCAGCCAAAGTGCCATACCCAACACTTTCACATCAGGGCCGCTCAGAACAGCCGCCTCGGATCACATGATCGATACCGCGTCGGGTTTCAAGGGCATTTATGCACCCAACAGCAAAGCTGATCGTGCCATCACAACTCCCAGCGGCGGTGCTGACGGCTGCCCGTCATCGTTCGATGTGGCTCTTTGACCGCGAACGCCCAACCTGAGAACCGGCGATGTTTGTCAGGGTAGTGCCGGCGGCTGCTACGGCATCCGGCGCTTCCTGCAGTGACGAGCCGCGAGCGCTGCTACGGCCATGCCGCTAGCCCATTCAGTGGGTGTCCAGTGCGCCATGGCGGTTGCGTGCACCGCACCTACGGCTTCCGTTTCAACGGAACTGCCCGCTTCGCCCGGAGGTCAGCCTCCGCGGCCTTGGACAGCCTGCCTGCGCGGTTGAGCACCTCGGCTTTGCTTTGCGAGCCGACGTTGGCCACCGAAATAATGAAACGTCGGATGAGCTCACGCTGGAGAGCCGCGTTGCGCTGCGCCTGGATCGTCAAGCGAGGCTCGCGCTCCAGTGGAAGGGACTGGGCGGAGGCAACCTGCACCGGTAGAGCGACAAGCCCTGCAGGATCGTCAGGCCCCTGATTTGCCAAGGGCGAACCGATGGCGGCGAGATGAACCCGGGCTCTCCGGCAATACTCAACCGAGCGGGGCGTCATTCGCTCCTCTCCATGACCTGCCCGGTATTTCATGAGCGTCCGGCATAGATCACCCCCCGTGAGGCGCCAGGCCTTGGCAAGGTACTCAACACCATAGCGGATGTTAACCTGAGCGTCGGTCAAGGCCTCCCGAGGGCCAGCAAATCCCAGCATGGCTGCGGTGCCAGGACGGACCTGCATAAGCCCGAGTTCTCCAACCGCACCAACGGCGGAGGGATCGTAGGCACTTTCGACCATGGCAACGGCATCCGCGACAGCCGTCGGTAATCCGTGCCGCTCGGCCTCCTTCGCGATCAGGGGCAGGTAGGAACCGCGTCCCTTGGGCCGGTAGGGGTCCAATCCGATGAGCCCTTCGATCGGAGGCGGCTTTGGCAGAGACAGGATCGTTCTCTCAACTCGTTCTGACTCAGAGCTCTCATTGTCCTGGTGGTGCGACGCGAGTGCAGGCTGCGCGCAGGCAGCCACGAGGACAGCAACATAAGGGGTGAATCCATGTCGTCGTCGACCCACATCATCCTCCGATTGGGAAGCGCATCGAATGTACTCTGGGACCAACATCCACATCCCTGCGCCGAAACGTTGACGCCAGCGCCTGAACACACCGGCTCGGAAAGCGGAAATGGTGATCGGCACAGGACAGGGTAGGGTGCTCGCATGCCCCATCGCAAGCGCACGTTGGTGCCACTCGTCTGCGACAGCATGCGTCGTCGCAAGTCTGTATCAGTACATCCAGCATGATGGCATTCTTGCAGGTCTCACGTCGCATCTAAAGAGGCCGTGAACAGGTAAAATCCCTCCCGCTCGATGGCCGCTCTTGCTTCCACCGCTTTGAAGCCTCCCAGACTGCTCCAATGCCGACTGAGCGTACCGCGGAAGCTCCAACCTGCTCCAATCAGGAAGTCCGGGATGGGGCTGCTCTTTCGGACAGCACAGAACAGGTCCCGCGCGAACCGAGCCTCGAAGACAATATAAGATTGGGCCTCGATCCCTCCTCGCGACTTTGCTCGGTTACTCCGGGGCCGAGAGCCCAAAACGGGGTCTATGGTGTCTACTACTTCCTGGCGACCGGGCACGCCTGCTTGTCTGCGAGCAGCACCACGGGAGCCGGCCGGGGCTTTTCGTCGTCGGGAACTATCGGTTTTATCTGCCAATGCTGCACTCCGGACGGAAGACAAAGGTCCAACGGCCCGCACCTCTGCTGCGGTCAGGCCCGAAAATGCCCAGCTTCTTCAATCGGCTTTTTAGAGAGTTGGCCGACGTGATGTCTGACGTTCCCGGGGCCTACCGAATGCGGTTCCGAGTCGTGCTGATCACCGGTTAGGCTGCATGCACCGGATCCTCATCGAGACGCATGCACGATGCGGCACATGGATTGCTCCCGCGCCATGGAGTCCCGGAACCTTCAGTGACAGTGGCCAGGATGGCGGTCGAAGACACAACCACGGGAACCGCAGATCACAAGCGCGACCTCGCAGCACTTGGCGTGGGCCAAACGCATGTTCAAATGGACTCGAGCGTTCGTGGCGGCCGCTTAAGGCTCATCGGCTTAATCCCGGAGCCATGCTGGCTGACGAGGACTAACTTGATCGCTTCAGGTAGGACATCGCCGGGCTCAGTCCCGACGGCGGGCAAGCACTGTGCGCAGACGCTGCTGCAGTGAGAGGTGTGGCCACAGGCAAAATCATCCGGATGGCAGTCATGCGACACTTCAATCTGAGAAATCTCACTGCGATCCGGGTGATGATCCAGACCAGCCATAGCCCCGCTGTGCAACACGAACGCCGTCATGGCCGCAAGCATGAGGCTTGCGACGAACCGACGGACGTGGGTCCACACAGGGTCCACTGAACTGCTCCTCTTGTGGGTCGCCTCTACCATAGGAGATCCGAGCACCACCGCAAGAGCCTTGAACCATGAGCAATCACTTGGTGCGGCGACCGGAAACAGACCATGGAAGCTCAGGCATCGCTCCAGAATAGATCAACCTCGGCGGCCTCCATCGGAGGAGCCAGGTTGAAGCCTGCATTCGGAAGCCAGTGTCAGAGCGCCTGACTCCCCTGGTACCGCGTAAAGGCCGACTGACCGAACGGACCGAAGCGCGCGACGTCATGGATGTCTGGCGAGCCAACTGGGCTGCCAGGGACAAACCCGTCCTTTCTCCTGAGGCTTTTCAGTCAGCGGCTGGTGAGACGGAACTGACAACAAACCCGCTGTCGAACGCAGGTGGAAACCCCAGTCCACCCTTGGCGCAGACCACGAAGCGGGCAAGCGCAGACGGTCCAGCTCACGGTGGTCGGCGGCGTGACAAGAGGCTTCTCGAGCCTCACCGCTTGCGCATCCGTGCGGTGGAGGGCGTCCCTGCGACCGAGGTAGGACTTCACCAGAAAGGCCTTTATTCATAATGGTTGAGGGGCGGGATTCGGGCTTCGATGTTGGGGCGCTGGTCGGTGCCGCGTGGCCAGAGTGAGGATATGCAGGTGGTGGAGCAAAGGCAGGAGTGGACAGGCGATCTCATCCGGTATTGGCGCGATGATCCGGGCGGAACCTACCGCACATGGTTTCTTTGGGAGGAGCGGATTAAGAATTTTCGCTCGATCCGGCGCGGCATCCAAGCCGTGATCGAGGAGATCCGCACCGACCGTTTCGGCAACGCCTACCGGGGCTCGTCCCTGGAGACAGTGCTCGACTCGATTGCGGAGCAGCGGCAGGTGTTCAAGGGGGCCGACCACGCCTTCATGTGGAAGCCGAAGCTGCGCATCCCTGACATTTACGAGAACCGCGACAACCAGCTCGCCTTCGGGCACTTCCTCGACGTCTGCCTCTGCTGCAACGCCGAGGCCCAGGTCGTGAGCGCCATCCATGCGCTCGATGCGAAGAAAATCAAAGGGCTCGGTCCAGCGGCGGCGAACCTGCTGTACTTCCTGCACCCGACGTTTGCGCCGCCGTTCAACACAGCCATCGTGAAGGGCTACAACGCACTCACGGGCGCCAACGTCAAGCTCGGGCGCTGGGACGAATACCTCGCTATGCGCAAGGGTATCCTGGAGCTCAACGCCACCCACCGTGCGCTGCTGTCGAATGACCTCGGCGCCGTTACGGCGTTCCTGTTCGATGTCGGGTCTGGCCGCTACCCGCTTCCAGACCGGGAGGGTGCCGGCTCGCTTGAGCGCTGGCACCAGGATCTCGAGCAGGTCAGAGCGGAGTCGGCCGCCGCCACCAAGGCGGCGCAGGCGGCCCGTGAGGCCGACCATACCCACACCGAAATCCAAGGTTGGTTGCGGGACCTCGGCCGGTCGCTTGGATACGACGTCTGGATCGCGGCCAACGACAGCGGTCGCCCCTATGGCTCTGGCCGGCTCGGCGATGGATGTTTGGGCCGTCTGCCTGACATCTTGGAGAAAGGCCCTGCTGCGGACGCGGTCCGCCTCATCGACGTGCTCTGGGTGGACGCGTCCACCAACGCCGTCGCGGCAGCCTTCGAGGTCGAGCACACGACGAGCATCTATTCCGGCATCGTGCGAATGCTCGACCTGGCGCTCGGCACTGAGGGCGCAACCGCCCGCAACTTCTTCCTGGTGGCGCCGGATGACCGCGAGGCCGATGTCCGGGCGCAGTTCGCACGGCCAGCCTTCTCCCGGGTCGGCGAGCTGGACCTGCGCTATCTGCCGTACAGCGAGCTCCGCTCCCATCGCGAGGCCATCGCCCGCTTCGGCAGCGGCCTCAAGGGCGTCCTGGCAATCGCCCGCCCACTACGGCAGGGATCCGGCTTGGCCCGGACGGGCACCGATTGAGATCAGCATTGGAGCGGGCAGCCCGGGTTCGGAATGAACCCCGGCCGCCCGATCTCCCATTGCTCATCCGGCAACGCCATCATAGGTGATGAAGCCCATCATGCCCGCCGCCATGTGGTAGAGATGGTGGCAATGGAACGCGAAGGTTCCGGCGTTGTCGGCATCGAATGCGACCGTCACCGAGCTGCCCGGCGGAACTAGGACCGTGTCCCTGACTGCTCCCGTCAGTTGGGCCCCATCGATGCCGATGACCTGGAAGCGGTGCCCATGAAGATGCATCGGATGCGCCATCATGCTCGTGTTCTGCATGGTGATTGCGACCCGCTCGCCCTTGCGGACCTGCACGGGCTTGTCGAAGCCGGTCTGGCTCCAGGCATAGCCGTTCATGGTACCCTGAAGCTCAGTGTTGATCGTGCGGTCAGCGGCGCGGACGCTCAAGGGCGTGACCGCGCGAAGCTGCCGTTCGAGGCCGAGATCCAGGACAGGCCCCTTGCGGTCGCCGACGGCGGCAAGCTTCCCGACCCGTGCGCCCACGGTTGCAAGAACAATTCCGGTCCGTTCTGAAGCGCCTTCCCGGAGTGCCAGGACCGGCACGGCTTGTTCCTCCGCCGGCATCTCGAGAACGAGATCGATCCTCTGGCCCATGGTCACGGGGAAAAGGCGGCCAGGAACCGGGACGACAGGCTGCCCGTCGACGGCCACGAGCCGCGCCTCGACGCGTCCGGTGTCGATGCTGAAACCGGTCGCGGTGGCGCCGTTGATGATCCGCACCCGTACGCGCCCGCCCCTTTCGACCCGCACGACCTCCGGGTCATCGAGGGTGCGGTCGTTGGCGAGATAGGCGTCATACTCGATATCGTTCACATCCATCGCCATGGCTGGTGCCCCGTGGCCGGCGTGGCCGGATACCGGCCCCATGGACTTCAGGGCCGCGAAAGCACCTTGGGCCGTCGCCCCATGCCCAGCGTGCCCCGACATGGCGGGCATGGGGCTCATGGCACCGTGGTCCATGCCGTGGCCGGATCCCCGCTTGAGCCGTGCAAGCACCTCCTCGGCGGGTGTGAAAGAGAAGTCATGCAGCAGGACGACGACCTCCTGCTCGTCCGCTGGCCGGCGATCGCGCACGATCAGGGGCGCCGCGAGCAGGGCCTGCTCCTGCAGAGTATGGGCATGCATCCAGTGGGTTCCGGACGGACCCACCGGGAAGCCGTACTCCCGGGTTTCGCCGGCCCCGATCAGCGGCAGAGGCGCGTCGGCCACGCCGTCTGCGGCCCAGGGCGGAGTCAGGCCATGCCAATGCACCGTGGTGGGCTCACCGGACTCGTTCACGAGCCGGACGCGGAACTCGTCGCCTTCAGTGAAGGTCAGGCCAGGATTGCCATCGGGGCCGACGAGGCCATACACGCTGGCAGTCCGGCGGTTGACCTCGATGGTGCGCTTCACAACCCGAAGCGGCGTGATGGCGGAGGGGGCGCCCGGCGTCTGGGCCAGGGCACGGCCGACCGGGGTGGCCGCCAGGGAGGCGAAAGCAGTCATCGAAAGGAAGCTACGGCGGTTCATGTGCAGGGACATCTGTCTTCTCCGTTCGCACAGGGATTGAGGGTGATGGCGATCAGGAGAGGAGCTTGGGCGGCGGAAGATGGCGCGTCGGGCCGTCCTGAGCACGGCCTGTGATGTCGCGGATGAAGGGGGGACGGGGCACGGCGGCCGCAGGGGCGGGGCTGAAGGCGATTGACGTGATCTGCTGGCAATGACTCCAGCACCCCGCCATGCCCGAGGGGCATGCCGCGGCGGGCGCATGATTGGCCGCGTCGTGGACACTGGGATCACTGATTGTGATCGCGAACGGGGGAGTATGGTGGCACGGCTCGGCCGCCGCAGGGCCGACCACGACCATCAGGAAACCAACCGCCAACACAAAGGCTTGCAACAGCGCCGCCACTAGGAACACTCCAACGATGGCTCAGGCTCACATGGGTTCGGCTCAAGGGCCTTGATGCAGGTCAAGCCCTGCTCCATCCCGAGCGGCTCCTGGCGAACCGGCACGAGGGATCAGACCGGGCTCACACCTTGGTAGCGAGCAAAGGTGGTCTGACCGGAGGGTCCGAAAAGGACCACCTCATAGGTGTCGTTCTCGACCCCCTTGACCTCCATGCCCGGCGAACCGACCGGCATGCCGGGCACGGCCAGTCCCTTGGCCTGCGGCTTCTCGGCCAGCAGGCGCTTGACCGCGTCCGCCGGCACGTGGCCCTCGATAACGTAGCCGCCAACCTCGGCCGTGTGGCAGGAGGCGAGGGCGTCCGGCACGCCCAGGCGAACCTTGACCCAGTTCACCTGGGGCGTGGTGACGACCTCGACCGGGAAGCCGGCGGCCTTCATGTGCTCGACCCAGCCGCCGCAGCAGCCGCAGTTCGGATCCTTGGTGACGACGACCTTCGGCAGGGCAGCCTGTGCGAAGGCCCGTCCGGCTGCGAGGGTAGTACCCGAGGCTCCGAGGACGGTCAGGAAGCGGCGGCGGTCGAGCATGAGGGTCTCCTTAGGCTGCGGTCGGAGTGTAGCCGGCCTCGGTCACGAGGGCCTTGATGGAACTCAAATCGGTGCTGCCGCGGATCGAGACAAGCTTGGAGGCCGGATCGGCGTCGACGCTCGTGCCGGGAAGGCCCGTCTCGATGGCCGTCTTGATCGTGCCGGCGCAGTGGCCGCAGGTCATGTCCTCGACCCGCAGGGTCAGGGCGGCCGGATCACGTTCGATAGTCTGAGTAGGCTGGGACTGGTGGGTGCTGCATCCGCACATGGTTCACATCTCCGTTTCAAAAGGATGATACGAGCACCCTGCACCTTCCCACGATGGTAAGGTCAAGCGACTTTTTATTCCGGGGTGCCTTGGCATTGGGCCATGAGGGGAACAGATGCCAAGGGCAGTCGTTGGGGCTTTGATCCCTAACGGAAGGATGCCGTGGCTCGTCTGCTCCGCCTCATGCTCAGCCGCTTGCTGGTTGCGATGGTCGCCTTTGGCCTCGCGAGCACGACGTGGCATGGCGTAGCCTTGGCGGCCAGCCATGCTCCCGCTGCGCAGGTACACGCCGCGCAAGTCGACCACAAGCACGGGGCACACGGCCAAGCTGATCATAAGCACCCCGCCCCAAGCAAAACCCAGACGGCGGCCCAGAAATGTTGCCATCCCGCCTGCACGATGGCCGTCCTTCCCCTTCCGACCGAACCGATGCAGGAATTTCCCCTCTCGGTTCCCCCGCGCGTGGCCGGCGATCCAATGCCTGTGCCGGAGAGCCCATCCGGTCCCGATCGCCCGCCTAAGGAGTCCTGGAATCTCGTCTGACACCTGCGCCAGCGGCGTGAGCACCTGCCCGTGCTCGCCCAGCCGCCACTTCGAAGGCTGGCGCAGCCGGACCCTTTCCCGAGCGGCTTGGTAAGCGACCGGTGTCCCCGCCACCTTGCCGCCGTACCTGCGGACACCCCAACCGGTATTGGAGACGGACATGCACAAGATGTCCTCTGAGATGCAATCCTGTATCGACGAATGCCTGCGCTGTTATCAGACCTGCCTCGGCATGGCGATGAGCCACTGCCTGGAGCAGGGTGGCAAGCACGTTGAGCCGGATCACTTTCGCCTCATGATGGCGTGCGCCGAGATCTGCCGGACGTCGGCTCACTTCATGCTGATCGGCACGCCCCACCACAAGCACACCTGCCGCGAGTGCGCCGAGATCTGCGAGGAGTGCGCCAAGTCCTGCGAGCAGGTCGGCGACATGCAGGAGTGCGTCGACGAATGCCGCCGCTGTGCCGAGAGCTGCCGCAGGATGGCAGCCTGAGCCAGCAATCCTTTCCGCCGCGGGCCCGGAGCGAACCCTCATGCCCGCCTCTCACAGGGGTGGCTTGAACAGGTCTGGCGCGGTTCTGACGGCACCGCCCACAACCGTCGGGCACCCGATAGAAGCAATGGAATAACCAAATGTCACAGCACAATTACAGCCTTTATTCATGGCTCCCACAGGTGTGGCAGGGCCATGGCGGCCAGGCCGGCGACGCCGTTGCCGACTTCTACCTCAGTCGCTTTGGGGGGCTGGACTTCGACTTCAGCGCCGGCGAGCACCGCTATCAGGTTGCCATCGGCGGTTCCGATCCGGACACGCTCCGTGGTGATGCTGCCAGAGATTACCTATGGGGCCGCGGCGGTGCCGATCAGGTCGCCGGCGGCAACGAGGATGACATTCTCTACGGCGATGCGGGACCCGATCTCCTCGTCGGCGGCGCGGGTCGGGACAAGCTCGATGCCGGAGCGGATGCGGACCGTCTCTACGGCGGGGATCAGGCCGACAGCCTCATGGGGCATGAGGGCGATGATTTCCTCGATGAAGGGATCGGCCATGGCATGCTCGAAGGCGGGCCGGGCAACGATACCTTGGTCGGCGGCCAGGGTCCGGACGCCTTCGCGGTGGATCCCGAGAGCGGCAACGATGTCATCCGGGACTTCACGGCCGGTCCCGGAATGTTCGATCACCTTGCGCTTCGGGACCTGACTTGGGAGGACCTGACGATCACCGACACGGCCGGCGGTGCCTTGGTGAGCTGGAACGGCGGCTCGGTCCTGCTCGAAGGGGTCGCCCGGAGCCAGCTGGCGCAGGACGACTTCATGTTCGCCATGGAGCCCGACCTGCCGCCCGGCACCCGCGCCCCGAGCGGTCCGACCGCAGAGCGTGCAACACCAAGCGAGCCGGGGCCGGATATCGGTTCGTCAACGACGACCGCCCGTCAGGAATCTTGCGACGTCTTTTCCGACTTCCTGCTGCGGCATAACCGCGACGTAAGCTTTGACTTCGCCAAGTACAACGTTGAGGTTGGCGGCGCGAATCGGGACGCCTTCCGCGGAGGCGACGACTGGGACCACGTCTTTGGCCGCGGCGGCAACGACCGTCTCCACGGCGGCGGCGGCGAGGACATCCTGCAGGGCGACGGTGGCAACGACCACCTTTATGGCGATGCCGGCGCGGATCGCCTCGATGGTGGAGCAGGCCGTGACCGGCTCTACGGCGGCGATCAGGCCGACGAGCTGATGGGTGGCAAAGGCAACGACTACCTCGACGCCGGTGCCGGCCATGACATGATCGAGGGCGAGGAAGGCAACGACACCATCGTGGGAGGAACAGGGGCGGATGCCTTCATCGTCTCTCCGACCAGCGGCAACGATGTTGTGCGCGACTTTGAGGCGACTGGATTGGCCCAGGGTGCCTTCGACCACATCGCCCTGCGCGACATCCGTCCCGACCAAGTGACAGTCACTGACACGACGCGGGGGGCTCTTGTCAGCTGGAACACCGACGCGGATCCCACGACGGAGGGATCAGTGCTGCTTCAGGGCGTCGCCAAAGCCGATCTGCGCCAGAGCGACTTCATGTTCATCGACGAGCCTGGCTTCGTCGACGGCATCAGCACCGTCGGATCCTACTACATCTTCCCCGAGACCATCGTGTGACCTTCGACCGGTGAGGATCGTTCCTCAAGGGCGGCCCTGTTGCCGCCCTTGTCCAATCCACGAACTGCAAGGAGATAGAGATGAAAGCACTGACCCTTATCACGGCCGGCATGCTGGCCCTGGCTGCCCCGGCCCTGGCCCAACAGACCCCCCAGCAGACCCAGATGCAGCATCCCTCGGGCGGCCAGATGACCATGTCGGCCGAGAGCCTGCCGGAGGAGTGTCGGACTGCGGTGCAGGCCAGCGGGCAGACGCAGAACATGCAGAACATGCCGGGCATGGACATGTCCGGCATGATGCAGAGCATGCAGGGCATGATGGCCAGCATGAACGAGGCCCAGAAGGGCTACATGCAGGCCATGATGAAGATGCACGGCCCGATGATGGCCGCCCACATGATCAAGGACTCCGACGTCGCCTTCATCTGCGGGATGATCGCCCACCACCAGGGCGCCATCGACATGGCTGACGTCGTCCTCAAGACGGGCGACAACGCCGAGGCCAAGAAGATGGCCGAGAAGACGAAGAAGGAGCAGGGCCAGGAGATCGCCGAGATGAAGGAATGGCTGTCCAAGAACGCGAAGAAGGAAGGCAACCAGTAAAGCCACTGGCCCCCGTCACGACGGGGGCTCTTTCAGGCCAGGGGCGACCGCACCTCACTCAAAAGCATCATGTCGCTGGTGCGATCCGCTTGAGTGGCAACGGTCGCGGCTTTCCCGCTAAGGCGGCGACGCCGCCCTAGCGGTTGTCCTGGCCGTTGTCATCGTCATCGTCATCAGCATTGTCGCGCATCATGGCTCCGCCAGAGCCCATCATGCCAGGACCCATCATCCCCCTCAGGCCACCCATCATTCCCGGCGATCCTGTGCGGACGAGAACCTGAAGCCGCCGCTTCTGGCCCTCATCGAGGGTCGCATAGAGTGGGGCTGCGGCGTCAGCGAGCTTCCGCATCGCCTCCGCTCCCTGGCTCATCCGGTCGGCCATGGTGCGGAGCAGGCCGACCGGATCAGTCGCCGTCATCCGCCGGGTTTGGCCAATCGCCTGCATGTGCGAGTGATGCACGCGGGCGAGATTGCGCATGGCGTCCTCCACCGGTGGCCACAGCTTTTCCTGCTCGGCTGACAGCTTCAGCCCAGCATGGATTGCGGCGATGTGAGCGTCCGCGAACGCGCTCATGTCCTCAGGCGTGAGCCGGCCCATCATGCCCCGGCCGGGACCACCCATCATGCCCCCTTGCATTCCTTGGCCTTGTGTCATGCGGCCCTGCATCATCTGGTCCATGGGCATCGGCATGCTGGATTGGGAGGGGGGCGCCGGAGACGGTGCAGGGGCCGTGGATTGGGCTTGCGACGTAGCGGTACCGCCTGGGTGGTGCTGCTGGTGGTCGACCGGCGCTTGGGCCAGGACGGGGCCCGCGAGGGTGATCAGAGCGGCGGCGAAAATGGAGGTCTTCATGGCAGGCTCTCCTCTGTGGCCTCGGTTGGCCGAGACTGACGAATGGGCGACCGCTATCCGCTTCAAACGGGATGGAGCTGATCAGATCTGCCCTCCAAGCTGGCAAGGAAACCGACCGCGAGTAGGGTCGGGAGCCCCAGCAGATCCGGTCGGCCACGGGCTTCCACCAGGGGGCCGGATGTCGACTTGGCGCTCCAGACGATGTTCGTCGTACATACCCCGGGCGTGAAGCGCCGCACCGATTCACAAGCCGAGGACAACCGCGTCGACGCCTGACGTGAACTCGGCCAGCCGCGTGCGAGCAGGTCCGGCGATGATCACTCGCGCTTTCCGTGATGGCCATGGCCTCCATGCATGAACAGGTGCATCAGCGGACAGGCCAGCAGCAGCAAGAAGGGCAGGGCAGATAAGATATGGCCCGTGTGAGTCGCGAACAGGTAGATGCCGAGGGCCGCCAGGACGAGCGTCACAGCCCAGCCCAGGGGTGTGCCGACCAAAGTGGTCCGCCAGTTCCTCGGCGGTGGCAACGAATGGTTCGGCGTAGCGTTGGGGGTATTCATGGCTCGGCCTCCCGATCAGGATAGGGGCAACTCTAAACCTTCTGCGGACCACCGGCCTTGATCTCGCTCAAACATCGATCATGCTGACGGGTGACGGGGCATTCTGGCCGCAGCGATGGCGTGCCGAGCGCCATTCAGCGCGGCTGCGTCATCTCGTCGACCGGGCTCTGATTGCTCGCCCCGGAGGCGGCGGTGAATCGCTCTCTGTCACGGCCTGACGGGGCAGGAGACCGAGAGAGGAAAATCATCCCTGATGCTTCCGGCCGCTCTCCGTCCACGCCACTTCCCGCTCCTCGGCGGCGATCGGCGGCCAACTTCTCGAGTGCACCGGAAATGCGCCCCAACGGGGTGCTGAAGTCCGGGAGGTCGATCAGCGCCAGCAACAGCCCTGCAATCCAGAAGGCATGGATGTGGGTGAACATGGCGAGCAAGCCCAGTACGGCCACGATCTCGTACTGAACCTTCTGGGACTTATGAGCAATGTGATCGGGGAGGTGGTGCAGCCTTAGGTAGAGGAGACCGATCGCGAGCACGAATGCGACCAGGAGGATCGCCATCCCGACCATGAGATAATCTGTGCCACCGGGCGACGAGATGAAGATCGGCAACGAGTGCGGTGCCGACGGGTGCATCGAGGGTGTCACGGCCTGCCCTCCGCAGAAAGGCGTGTGTCCCACTCTGCAAAGCTACCACATTCTTCAACTCGTCGCCACGCGGGCGCCGCCCGCCTCCCACGTGTCGAGGTTATCGGAACCTTCCCTAGGCTCCGTCCGGTCAGGCCGTCACAGCCGCACCGTCCGCAGGCGGATGGCGTTGCCGATCACGCTGACCGAGGACAGCGCCATGGCGGCCGCCGCGATGATCGGCGACAGCAGGATGCCGAAGATCGGATACAGCACCCCTGCCGCGACCGGCACCCCAAGCGCGTTGTAGATGAAGGCGAAGAACAGGTTCTGGCGGATGTTGCGCATGGTGGCCCGCGACAACCGCCGCGCCCGCACGATCCCGGTCAGGTCGCCCTTCAGCAGGGTCACGCCTGCGCTCTCCATCGCCACGTCGGTGCCCGTGCCCATCGCGATGCCGACATCCGCCGCCGCCAGCGCCGGGGCATCGTTCACGCCGTCGCCGGCCATAGCGACGACCCGGCCCGCGCCCTTAAACTTGTTGACCACGGCGCTCTTCTGGTCCGGCAGGACCTCGGCCTCGACCTCATCGATCCCAAGCCGTTTGGCGACCGCCTTCGCAGTCGTCCAGTTGTCGCCGGTCAGCATCACAACACGCACGCCCTCCGCCTTGAGGCCGGCGAGCGCTTCGGGCGTCGATGCCTTCACCGGGTCGGCGATGGCGATGGCGCCCGCCACCTTGCCATCTATTCCGGCGAAGATCGCGGTCGCGCCGTCCTCGCGCAGCCTGTCGGCCTGCTCCGCCAGCGGAGCGACATCGACGCCGTGCTCGGCCAGGAAGGCCGTGTTGCCGAGAACGATGCGGTGCCCTTCGACCGTCCCCAGCGCCCCTTTGCCGGTCGGCGAGTCGAAGTCGGTGGCCGAAGCGGTGGCGATGCCCTGTTTCTCGGCGGCGGCGACGATCGCCACGGCCAGCGGGTGCTCGCTCGCCCGCTCCACGCTGGCCGACAGGCGCAGGACCTCGGCTTCGGTGAAGCCAGGGGCAGGCACGATGGCCGTCACGGCCGGCTTGCCCTCGGTGAGCGTCCCGGTCTTGTCGACCACCAGGGTGTCGACCTTTTCCATATGCTCCAAGGCCTCGGCATTCTTGATCAGCACGCCGGCTCCGGCGCCACGGCCGACACCCACCATGATCGACATGGGGGTGGCGAGGCCAAGAGCACAGGGACACGCGATGATCAGCACCGCCACGGCCGCGACGAGGCCGTAGGAGAATTGAGGCTCAGGACCCCAGATCATCCAGGCGGCGAAGGCGAGCACCGCCACCCCGATCACGGCCGGCACGAAGTAGCCGGAGACCTGGTCGGCCAGGCGCTGGATCGGGGCGCGGCTGCGCTGGGCTTCGGCCACAAGTTGGACGATCTGCGACAGCATCGTGTCGCGCCCGACCTTCTGCGCCTCGATCACCAGTCCACCCGACTGGTTCATGGTGCCGCCGATCGCCTTGGCCCCGACCTCTTTGGTGACCGGCATCGACTCGCCGGTGACCATCGACTCGTCGACCGCGCTACGTCCTTCGACGACCACACCGTCGACCGGCACCTTCTCGCCCGGGCGCACCCGCAGGCGATCGCCTGCCTGCACGGTATCGAGTTGGACCTCCTGCTCGGTGCCGTCGGGCAGGATCTTGCGTGCTGTCTTGGGGGCCAGGTCAAGCAGGGCGCGGATGGCGCCGCTCGTGGTCTCGCGGGCCCGGAGTTCGAGCACCTGTCCCAGCAGAACGAGGACGGTGATGACGGACGCCGCTTCGAAATAGACTGCAACGGCGCCTTCATGGCCGCGGAAGGCCTCCGGGAACACCCCGGGGGCTAGCGTCGCGACCATGCTGTAGATCCAGGCCACCCCGGTGCCCATGGCGATCAGGGTGAACATGTTGAGGTTGCGGGTCACGACGGACTGCCAACCCCGCACGAAGAACGGCCAGCCCGCCCACAGCACAACCGGAGTTCCGAGGAGCATCTGGATCCAGTTCGAGGACTGCTGGCTGAGGTAGTGGCTGAGGCCCGTCAGGTGGCCGCCCATCTCCAGCGCGACCACCGGCACGGACAGAACGAGGCCGATCCAGAACCGGCGCGTCATGTCGACGAGCTCGTGGCTCGGGCCGGTCTCGGCGGTGGCCAGGACGGGCTCGAGCGCCATGCCGCAGATCGGACAGGAGCCCGGGCCGACCTGCCGGATCTGCGGATGCATCGGACAGGTGTAGATCGTGCCTTCGGGAACGGCTTCCGCCTTCAGCTCAGGTTGCTGCGCGGCATACTTGGCAGGGTCTGTCATGAACTTCGACTGGCAGCCGGACGAGCAGAAGTAATACGGCTTGCCTTCGTACTGGGCCCGGTGCTTGGTCGCATGCGGATCCACCATCATCCCGCAGACCGGATCCTTTACCTTATCGGCATCTGCCGCAGGCCCGTGGTGGTGATGGCCCTCATGATGGCCGTGCCCGTGATGGGCGTGGCCATGGTCCTTGGTGGCTTGGGTGTCGTTCATGAACGTTCTCTGGTCCAATCTCTCTGCGGCGGGAAGTCTGGAGCTTGCCACCGTGGGAAGGTCAAGCCAGCTTGGCTGGCGCCGGACGGATGGCGCGGTCCGTCGCCTGAACCGCGCCAGCGATGGCGAAACGCCTCTCCACAGCTTCATTCGGCGGCCTGTTTCGCCGGGGCCTCACGGGTGACGCTCGCGGCGAGAGCCTCGAGATCCGGGCCCTGGAGCGTTTCCTTGCTCAGAAGAAGCTGAGCTGCCTGGTCGAGAGCGGCCCGATTGCGCAGGAGGATCGTCTCGGCCCGCTTTGAGACCTCCTCGAGCAGCTTGCGTACGGCTCCGTCGATGGCAGCCGCCGTTTCCTCCCCATAACGCCGGGGCTCAAGGCCGGTTTCCGGCATGGGCGCGAGAAAGGCCGGCCGCTCGGGCTCGTAGGACACCTCGCCAAGCTCCGGGTCCATGCCGAACCGGGTGACCATGCTGCGGGCGATCTCGGTCGCCTTGGCCAAGTCGTCGGCCGCGCCCGTCGAGACCTCGCCGAAGACGAGGCGCTCGGCCGCCCGGCCGCCGAGGAGCACGGTCATGCGGTTCAGGAGCTCGGACCGGTCGATCAGGAAGCGGTCCTCCGTCGGCCGTTGGATCGTGTAGCCGAGCGCCGCGACGCCGCGCGGGATGATCGAGACCTTCTGGACCGGATCGACGCCAGGCAGGGCCATGGCGAGGATGGCGTGGCCCATCTCGTGATGGGCCACAACCATGCGCTCATGCGGGTTCAGGAGCTTGTTGCGCTTCTCCAGGCCGGCGACGATCCGCTCGATGGCTTGGGTGAAGTCGTCGAGGGTGACGGCCTCGGCCGACCGCCGGGTGGCCAGCAGCGCCGCCTCGTTGACGAGGTTGGCGAGGTCCGCCCCGGTGAACCCGGGGGTCAGCGCAGCCACGTTCTCCAGGGAGACGTCGCCCGCAAGCTTCACGCGTTTGGCGTGGACCCGGAGGATGTCGACGCGGCCCTTCCTGTCGGGGCGGTCCACGAGCACCTGACGGTCGAAGCGCCCGGCCCGCAGCAGCGCGGGATCGAGGATCTCCGGGCGGTTCGTCGCCGCCAGCAGGACAATGCCGCTGGTCGGATCGAACCCGTCCATCTCCGTCAGGAGCTGGTTGAGCGTCTGCTCCTTCTCGTCGTGCCCGCCGCCGAGAAAGACGCCGCCGCGCGCCCGGCCGAGGGCATCGAGCTCGTCGATGAAGATGATGGCGGGCGCCTGCTTCCGCGCCTGCTCGAAGTGGTCCCGGACCCGGGCGGCGCCCACGCCGACGAACATCTCGACGAACTCGGAGCCCGAGATCGAGAAGAAGCGGACCCCGGCCTCGCCGGCGACGGCGCGGGCCAGAAGCGTCTTGCCGGTCCCTGGGGGACCGACCAGCAGCACGCCCTTGGGCACGTGGGCTCCGAGCCGGCCGTAGGACTTGGGGTCCTTGAGGAACTGGACGACCTCCTTGAGCTCCTCCTTGGCCTCGTCCACGCCCGCCACGTCGGCAAAGGTGACCTTGGTGTCGGTCTCGACGTACACCTTCGCGCGCGACTTGCCGATGGACATGAGGCCTCCGGCCTGGCCGCCCATCGCCATCGGCCGCACGAGGAACATCCAAAGCACCACGAAGCCGATCATCGGCAGAAGCCAGCTCAGGAAGGATTGGAGGAGACCGGGGGCCGGCTGTCCGGAGAACGGGATCTCGGCTGTGGAGAGCTTCGCGGCGATGTCCTCAGGGACCCGTACGGTCGAGAAGTGCTTCACGCCGTCTTGGCCCGGCTCGGTCAACGTTCCAGAGATCTGCGAAGGCCCGACGATAAGATCCGTCACCTTGCGCTCGGAAACCAGTTTCTGGAACTCGCTGTAGGAGATCTCGCGGGTGTGCCCGAACTGGCTGAGGAGGTCCTGGAACAGGAACACGGCCATCACGGCCACGATCACGTACCAGAAGTTGATCTGGTGCTCGCGCTTGATCTGCATCTCGCCTCTCCGGTCAGGCACCAGCTCTCCGGCGGGCGCAGCCAAACATGGCCTTGCCTCCCCGGGCCGACATTGATGCGGATCAACCCAAGCACAGCAGTTGGGCTACAATCCGGCGGACCGGAAGGATTGCGCCAAGTCAAAGTCAAGCCGTTGCGGATGCGTTAAGTATCGACCTTCAGGCGCATGACGTGTCTGCCGGAGGATCCTGAATGGCACTCAAGCTTTCGTTTCTCGGCGGAGCCGGCACGGTCACGGGCTCGCGGTATCTCCTTGAAAGCGGGGATCGGCGCATCCTGATTGACTGCGGGCTCTTTCAAGGCCTGAAACAGCTGCGGCTCCGCAACTGGGCGCCGTTTCCGGCAGACCCGCGCAGGATCTCCGCGGTCATCCTCACCCATGCCCACCTGGATCATTCCGGGTACCTGCCCGCCCTCGTCAGGGACGGCTTCGCCGGCAAGATCCTCTGCTCGGATGCGACCAAAGACTTCTGCGATCTCCTTCTTCCGGACAGCGCCCATCTTCTCGAGCAGGATGCCGAATACGCCAACCGGCGCGGCTTCTCGAAGCACAAGCCCGCTCTTCCGCTCTACACGACCGAAGACGCCGAACGGGCGCTCACGCACTTGACGCCGGTTTCATTCGGCACCTGGCACGAACTCCCGTCTGGCGCCCGGATCCGGTTCAGCCGGGCCGGCCATATTCTTGGCGCCGCGAGCGTCGCATGCGAGTGGGGCGGCAGGAGGATCGTCTTTTCGGGCGACCTCGGACGCTACAACGATCCCATGATGGTCGACCCGAGCCCGATCGAGGAAGCGGACTATCTCGTCGTCGAGTCGACCTACGGCAACCGTCACCATGCCGCGGAGGATGCCCAGCGGGAACTCGGCGACATCATCGAGCGAACGGTTGGCCGGGGTGGGACCATCATCATCCCGGCCTTCGCGGTCGGACGGGCCCAAACCCTTTTGTATCATTTGGAGCGTTTGAAGGCTGCGGGTCGGCTGGCCAACGTTCCAATTTTCCTCAACAGCCCCATGGCGGTGGATGCGAGCGAGATCCTGTGCCGGCACGTGGAGGATCAGAAGCTGTCGGCCGCCGAATGCCGGGCGGCCTGTGGGATCGCCACCTACGTGCGGAGTGTCGAGGCTTCCAAGGCCCTGAACGAAAACCCCATCCCGAAGGTGATCATCTCCGCGAGCGGCATGGCCACCGGCGGACGCGTTTTGCATCACTTGAAGCGCTATGCGCCCGATCCTCGCAACAGCATCGTTTTCGCCGGATTTCAGGCGGCCGGGACGCGGGGGGCGGCCATGGTCGCCGGCGCCGAGACGATCAAGATCCATGGCGGGTATATTCCGGTTAGGGCGGAGGTTCGCAATCTGTCCATGCTCTCGGCCCACGCGGATGCCGACGAGATCCTGAAATGGCTGGGCAACTTCCGTCGACCGCCGCGAAAGACCTTCATCACCCACGGTGAGGCTTCGGCATCGGATGCCCTGCGCCTGCGCATCCAGGACGAGATCGGCTGGTCCTGCACCGTCCCCGAACATCTGGAACAGGCGGAACTGCCATGAGCCCAAACGCACGGACCTCTCTTGCAACCCCTGCAGAGGTCGAAAGCAGCTTCCTCAGGGCACGGCGGCTCGGGGTGCATACCCATCACGAGGCGGTCGTGTTCATGCGGACCGACTGTCATGTCTGCCGCTCCGAGGGGCTTTCAGCGCACGCGCGCGTCCTGCTCAGGGCCGGAGACCGAGAGACGATTGCGACACTCTACCAAGTGTCGGCGGATCTCCTCGCTCCCAACGAGGCAGGCTTGTCCGAAGCGGCGTGGCAGCGCCTCGAAGTCGCGGAGGGTGATCCACTCGTTGTCCGCCACCCCGGCCCCGTCGAGTCATTGCGCAGCGTGAGGCGCCGGATCTACGGCGGCCGGCTGGACGAGCCGGCGCTTCGCTCCATCATTGGCGACGTCGTGAAAGGGCGATACTCCGATATCGAGCTATCATCGTTCATCACGGCCTGCGCGGCCCTGCCTCTCGACGAGGCTGAGACGATCGGCCTGACGCGCGCCATGATTGATGTCGGCGACCGCCTGACCTGGTCGAACGGTCCCATCCTCGACAAGCATTCGGTCGGTGGCCTGCCGGGGAACCGGACGACACCCATCGTTGTCTCGATCGTGACCGCCCATGGGCTGACGATGCCCAAAACCTCCTCACGGGCGATTACCTCCCCCGCCGGCACGGCGGATACCATGGAAACGATGGCGCCCGTTGACCTTGATTTGCCGTCCATGCGGCGGGTCGTGGAGCTTGAAGGCGGTTGTATCGTCTGGGGCGGTGCGGTCCGTCTCAGCCCGGCCGACGACATCCTCATTCAGGTCGAGCGCGCGCTTGATGTCGACAGCGAGGGGCAGCTTGTTGCTTCCGTGCTGTCCAAGAAAATCGCGGCAGGCTCATCGCATCTGGTGCTCGACATGCCGGTCGGCCCTACGGCCAAAGTCAGGAGTCCAGAGGCCGCTGAGGTCCTGTCACGCCGCCTCGTGGAGGTCGCTCGCGTGTTCGGGCTGGCCGTCACAGTTGTCCGCTCGGATGGCATGCAGCCGATCGGGCGCGGCATCGGTCCAGCGCTCGAAGCGTATGATGTCCTCGCCGTTCTCCGCCAGGAAGCCCATGCTCCGACGGATCTTAAGCAGAGGGCCTGCGCGCTGGCTGGTGCGCTTCTTGAACTCGGCGGCAAGGCTCCGAAGGGCCAGGGCGCGGCTCTCGCAGCCCAGACGCTCGAGGATGGACGGGCTTGGGCAAAGTTTCAACGCATTTGCGAGGCGCAGGGTGGGCTGAGAACGCCGCCTGTCGCGACTCAGCACCGTCCTCTTCTGGCCCAGGCCAGCGGACGGGTGACCGCCATCGACAACCGGAAGATCGCCAAGCTGGCGAAACTTGCCGGTGCGCCGGACACGAAAGCCGCTGGCGTCAAACTTCACGTCCGTCTGGGAGATCCGATTCAGGCCGGCGAGCCCTTGGTGACCTTGCACGCCAACACCGTCGGTGAACTGCAGTATGCGCTCGACTACGCAGCATCCACGAGCGACATCATCGAGGTAAAGGCATGACCGACGCTCTCGTGATTGCTTTACCGGGCAATGAGGCGCTGGCCGAGGCGCTAGCACAGAAAGTTGGTGCCGGACTTGGGGCGCTTGAGACCCGCCGTTTCCCGGACGGCGAGACCTATGTCCGCTTCGGGACAGCTCTGAGAGGACGTCCGCTGATCCTCGTCTGCAGGCTGGACCATCCCGACCCGAAATTCCTCCCGCTCGCGTTCGCGGCCGCGGCCGCACGGGACTTGGGGGCGGCAAGTGTCGGTCTTGTCGCGCCCTACCTCGCTTATATGCGCCAGGACAAACGCTTCCATGAGGGCGAAGCCATAACGTCCATGACCTTCGCACGTTTGTTGTCCTCCGACATCGACTGGCTTGTCACCATGGATCCGCACCTCCATCGCCACAAGGCGCTCGACGAGGTCTACCCGATCCCAAGCCGCGTCGGGCACGCAGCTCCTCTTCTGGCGGATTGGATCCACTCCCATGTCGATCGTCCCGTAATCATCGGCCCTGATGTTGAAAGCGAGCAGTGGGTTGCGGAAGTCGCAGCACGTGCGGGGGCCCCTTTCCGTGTTCTGCGGAAGGAACGGCACGGAGACCGGGACGTCAAGATCACAGTGCCCGATCTGGGCGAGGTCTCCCATCTGACACCGGTGCTGGTCGACGACATCATCTCATCAGGTCAGACGATGCTGGAGACAGCAAGACAGCTCAGGGGAAGAGGACTCGCGGCTCCGGTATGCGTGGCAGTCCACGCTCTGTTCGCGGACGGCGTCCATCAGTCTCTCAAGGACGTTGCCGCCGCCGTCAGCACCAGCAACACCGTCTTGCATGAGTCCAACGCGATCGATGTGACCCCGGTACTGGTCGATCTCGTCCGCGGGGTCCTTCACGAGCCGGGCGTACCGCTGCGCCGGTAACCTCGCGCCGCTCGCGCGATCGGCAACTCTTCGTTCGTCGGGATCACCAATGCATCCACGGGTGATCCGACGGCACTGATCCGGGCCGCGGAACGGGCGTTGCACTCCTGATCCAGCGTCAAGCCGGTCCAGGCCAAACCCTGAGCGATACGGTCGCGCACGCCGGCCGAGTGCTCGCCGACCCCTGCCGTAAAGACGAGGACGTCGAGCCCGCCAAGGGCTGCTACCAATGAGCCCACTTCGCGGATGATCCGGTAGGCAAACAGGTCGAGGGCCTCGGCTGCACGCGGGTCATCGCTGGCCTCAAGGATGCGGACATCGTCGCTGATCCCGGACACGCCGAGGAGACCGGAGCGGGCATACAGGAGGTCGGCCACCGCGTCGGGAGCCATGCCCCTGGCCTGGATCAGGTGCAGGATGATGCCCGGGTCGATGGCTCCGCAGCGGGTTCCCATCATGATGCCGTCCAGCGCCGTAAAGCCCATCGTGGTCGCGATGCTCCGGCGGTTCAGCATCCCGCACAGGCTAGCGCCGTGACCCAGATGAGCCACGACCACGCGGCCGGAGGCGCGCTCACCCGCTTGGTCCGGCAGGGCGCCGGCGATGTATTCGTACGAGAGCCCGTGGAAACCGTAGCGAACCGTCCCGCCGTCGATGATGTCGTGCGGAAGGGGATAGAGCTGCGCCAACCGGGGCATGGTCCGGTGAAACGCCGTGTCAAAGCACGCCACCTGCGGCAGCCCGGGCCAGGTCTTTGCGACCGCGTCGATGGCAGCAAGATTGTGTGGCTGATGTCCGGGAGCCAAGGGGATAAGAGCCCTGAGTTCCGCAAGAATGCTGTTGTCGATGAGGACGGGTGAGCTGAACCGCGGGCCGCCATGAACGACGCGGTGTCCGACCGCCGCGAGGTCTAGATCGGAAACGTCGCCGACGAGGGACAGAAGCCATGCCGTGGCCGCTTCGTGACTTGCATGAGCTGGTGGCTGCTGCCCTGAAAGGAGCGCTTGTTCGGGTCCCGCGACCTTCAGGTAGGTTTCGCCGCCGATCGCGCCAATCGTGCCGCGGCAGAGGAGAGCGAGCTCTTCGGGCTCATACAATGCGAACTTTAGGCTGGAGGAGCCTGCATTCAGAACGAGGATTGCCACGGTCATGGCATCGGATCCTTGGCAACGAGAACCTTCGTGGTGCGAGCCTCAAGGAGGAGTTCGCCCAACGCTGCGTCCACAGGTTCCGGGCAAGTTGCGGCTGTATCGACGGTGACATGCCATCTCTCCGCTACGGGCGGGATCACGAACCGGCACGAGGTGCGGGCGGCATTGAACATAAGGCATAGCGCCGCCTTCCCGTTGTAACGGACGACACAGCCGACCTGGTTGTCAGGACCGTCCCAATGCACCGAGCCGCCGTCGGGACCGAACCACTCGATCTCCTCAGGAGCGTAGAAGCGGTCAGCGCTGAGAGCCGGGTGTGTTTTGCGAAGAGCGATCAGATTGCTGACGAAGTCGACGAGGTCTCGGTTGTGATCGGCAAGGCTCCAGTCGTACCAGGACGTTTCGTTGTCCTGGCAATAAGCGTTGTTGTTGCCGCCCTGCGTGCGGCGGAACTCGTCGCCCCCGAGCAGCATCGGAACGCCCCGCGAGACGAACAGGGAGGCGAGCATGTTCTTGATCTGGCGCAGGCGCATGGCCTCGATGGCCTGATCATCGCTCGCTCCCTCGGCTCCGTTGTTGTCGCTGTAGTTCTGGCTCATGCCGTCGAGATTGCCCTCGCCATTGGCTTCATTGTGCTTGGTCGCATAGGAGACGAGATCGTTCAGGGTGAAGCCGTCATGACAAGTGACGAAGTTGATGCTCTTGACGGGAGAGCCGTCCTTGTCCCGCTGGTAAAGATCGGCGCTCCCGCAGAGGCGGGTGGCGAACCGGCCTGTCATGCCGGGATCGCCGCGCCAGAACCGCCGCACGTCATCACGGTAATGGCAGTTCCATTCCGCCCAGCGGATGCCGGGGAACCTCCCCACCTGGAACGCGCCGGCGCTGTCCCAGGCCTCGGCGATGAGTTTAACGTCCCGGAGCAGGAGATCCTCGGCGATCTGCTCCAGCAGGGGCGGGTTTGCCAGGATTGTGCCGTCCGTGCCACGCCCCAGGATGGAGGCGAGGTCGAACCGGAACCCGTCCACGTGCATGTGCACGACCCAATGGCGGAGGCAGTCGATGATCATGCTACGCACGACTGGGTGATTGCAGTTCAGCGTGTTGCCGCAGCCAGAGAAGTCGAGATACCGGCTCCGGTCGGGTGCCAGGATGTAGTAGATCGCGTTGTCGAGTCCGCGGAAGCTGTAGGTCTGCCCCGTCTCGTCGCCTTCCGCCGTGTGATTGAACACGACATCCAGAATGACCTCGATCCCCGCCTTGTGCAGCTCGCGCACCATCGTCTTGAATTCCGCTCCCGCGGCATCTGATGACGGGTCGCTGGAGTAGCCTGGCATCGGCGCGAACAGGGCCACGGGATCGTAGCCCCAGTAATCCCTGAGCGCCGTTCCGGTCACCGGATCCCGTCTTTGTCTCGCGTACGGGTCGAAGGCCTGGACCGGCAACAATTCGACGGCGGTGATGCCAAGCCGCTGGAAATGGGGGATCTTCTCGACCACGCCGAGAAATTGGCCAGGGTGAGCGGCGCCTGCCGAGGAATGGGCTGTCAGCCCGCGCACGTGGGTCTCATAGATGATCGTCCTGCTCCATGGGTGCCGGGGGCGAACGTCGTCCTGCCAGTCGAACCCTTGGTCGGTGATCACGCAGCGGCGCGTTCGGTCCGCTGGGTGCGGCAAGGCTACGGGCCGTCGGCTCCAGGTCCCGCCCGCGACCAAGGCGGCGTATGGCTCAAGCAACGGCTGATCCGGCTGGAACCGGTGCCCTTGGGCGAGCCCGCGAGGGCCGTCGGCCTGCATGACGTAAAGCAAGCCCTCTAGGTCGCCCTGAAGCCGGACATGCCAGACGTCGCCTGTCCGGTGACGCTTCGGCTCGAGTTCAACCCTCATGAAGGGGGAGGTCGCGTCGACGCTCTCGAACAGCAGCAGCGCCATTCGGGATGCATGCCGGCTGAACACGGCAAGGTTCATCCCACCACGGCAATCATGAAGCCCAAGCGGAAGCGGCTCCCCGCGCTCAATCCGGATTGGGTCGGCCGGCAGGTTCCGGATCCTGTGTCGCAGAGCCTCCTGGTCCATCGAGTGTCCTTCGCGCCCGCAGGCGACCGCCAGAATCCGCCGGCGGATGGCCATGGCTCGCGCTGCTTGGGCTTGGATCGCAACCTACGCCACAAGGATCAGGGGCCGCCTTGATCCGCATCAAGGCAGAATGCAGCATAATGGATAGTCTTCCTAGGCAAAGCTCAGGGTTGGGCTTCAAGCAGGAGTGTCGCCGTGGCCGCCATCCTCCCGTATCTCCAGCGCACCAGCATCGCGTACTTCTCCATGGAAATCGCGTTGCGGCCGGAGATCCACAGCTACAGCGGAGGTCTCGGCATCCTGGCGGGGGATACGGCCCGGTCCTGCGCCGACCTCGAACTGCCGGTGGTCTTCGTGACGCTGGCGAGCCGGGCCGGTTACCTGCGCCAGGAGATCGCCGCCGACGGCTCCCAAGTCGGGCATGACGATCCCTGGAACCCGGCGGATTGGGCTACGCCGCTCGAGGCCATGGTCGCCGTGGGGATCGAGGGCCGGTCCGTCTGGATCCGGCCCTGGCTCTACGTCGTGACATGCCCCATCGGCCATCAGGTTCCGGTGCTGCTGCTCGACACCGATCTCGACCAGAATGCTCCCGAGGACCGCAAGATCACGGACCACCTGTATGGCGGCGATGACGTGTACCGCCTCAAGCAGGAGATCGTCCTTGGCGTCGGAGGCGTTCGCCTGCTCCAGGCGCTGGGTTTCAGCATCGGGACCTACCACCTGAACGAAGGCCATGCGGCCTTCCTCACGCTCGAGCTGTTGCGGCGGAGGCGCCGGTCCGGCGGCAACGGATTGGCCCACGAGGTCGATCACGTCCGAGACATGTGCGTGTTCACCACCCACACCCCGGTCGAGGCCGGGCACGACCGCTTCGCTTACGAGGACGTCCAACGCATCCTCGGAGCCGATTTCGTCCCTCTCGACGAACTCAAGCCCCTGGCCGGCGAGGACCGGCTCAACATGACCCGGCTCGCCCTGAACCTCAGCGGTTACGTCAACGGCGTCGCACGCCGCCATGCCGAGACGACGCAGCGGATGTTTCCGGGTTACAGGATCGCGGCGGTCACGAACGGCGTGCATGCCCCGACCTGGACCCACAAGGCCTTCGCCAAGCTCTACCAGGACATCCTGCCCAACTGGGGCCATGAGCCGGAGCTTCTGGTTCGGGCCGACCAGCTCCGCGACGAGGATGTCTGGACCGCCCACCAGGCGGCCAAGCGCGACCTGCTGGAGGAGATCCGGCAAAGTACCGGCATCACCATGGAGCCGGACGTGCCCCTGATCGGCTTCGCCCGGCGCATGACGGGCTACAAGCGCCCGGATCTCCTGTTCTCGGATCTGCAGCGGCTCCGTTCGATCAGCGCCAGGTTTCCGTTCCAGGTCGTCATGGCGGGGAAGTCGCATCCCCGGGACACGCAGGGCCAGCAGATGATCCGGGACATCCACGACCGGATGCGCCAGCTTTCCCCTGACATCCGCATCGCGTTCCTGCCGAACTACGACATGGCGCTGGCCCGGACCCTGGTGGCCGGGACGGACGTATGGCTGAACACGCCGCTGCCCCCGCTCGAAGCGTCGGGGACGAGCGGCATGAAGGCCGCCCTGAACGGCGTCCTGAACCTCAGCGTGCTCGACGGCTGGTGGATCGAGGCCTGCATCGACGGCGTCACCGGCTGGTCGATTGGCCGGGACGGCGCGGAGGGGGCCGAGCAGCATGGACGTGACCTCTACGACAAGCTCGAAGGGCAGGTCCTGCCCCTGTACTATCAGGACCGCGCCCGCTGGATCGGCATGATGAAGCAGGGCGTCTCCAAGATCGCGTCCTACTTCAACAGCCAGCGGATGATGCGCCGCTACACGACCGAGGCCTATGTCCGGCCCTGAACCGCGACTTCCAGGAAGAGTGACGATGAAACCGTTGGACAAGCCGCTGAGCCCCGAGGAACTGGACCGGATCGACGCCTACTGGCGGGCCGCGAACTACCTGTCGGTCGGCCAGATCTACCTCCTGGACAACCCCTTGCTCCGGGAGGAGTTGAAGCCCGAGCACGTCAAGCCGCGCCTGCTCGGCCACTGGGGCACCACGCCGGGATTGAACCTGATCTACGCCCACCTCAACCGGGCCATTCGCGCGCGGGACCTCAGCGTCCTTTACGTCTGCGGCCCCGGGCACGGCGGCCCCGGCATGGTGGCCAACACCTACCTGGAGGGCACCTACAGCGAGATCTACCCGGAGATTTCACAGGATACCGAGGGCCTGCGGAAGCTCTTCCGCCAGTTCTCGTTTCCCGGCGGCATCCCGAGCCATGCCGCCCCGGAGACGCCCGGCTCGATCCACGAGGGCGGGGAGCTGGGCTACGCCCTCCTGCACGCCTACGGGGCCGCCTTCGACAACCCGGACCTGATCGTCGCCTGCGTGATCGGCGACGGCGAGGCCGAGACCGGACCGCTCGCGGCCTCCTGGCACTCCAACAAGTTCCTCAATCCCGCCTGTGACGGCGCCGTTCTGCCGATCCTCCATCTCAACGGCTACAAGATCGCCAACCCCACGGTCCTGGCCCGGATGGATCACGACGAGCTTGAGAAGCTCCTCATCGGCTATGGGCACGAACCCTATTTCGTCGAGGGGACCGAACCCGAGATAGTTCATCAGGCCCTGGCGGGCGCGCTAGACACGGTTCTCGGCCGGATCGCCGCAATCCAGAGCGCCGCCCGAACAGGCGGGGTCAGCGAGCGTCCCCGCTGGCCGATGATTGTCCTGAAGACCCCTAAGGGTTGGACAGGGCCCAAGGAGGTCGACGGCCTCAAGACGGAAGGCTTCTGGCGGTCGCACCAGGTGCCGCTCGCCGAGACCCGCCGCAACCCCGCCCATAGGAAGCAGCTCGAGGAGTGGCTGCGGAGCTACCGGCCCGACGAGCTGTTCGACGACGCCGGGAGTTTGTGCCCCGAGGTCGCCTCCCTGGCGCCTGCCGGCGAGCGCCGGATGGGCGCCAATCCGCATGCGAATGGCGGCCCGCTGATGCGGCCGCTGCGGCTGCCGGAGTTCCGGGATTATGCGCTGACGGTCGAAGCGCCGGGGAAGGTGGTAGGGGAGGCGACCCGTGTTCTGGGAACCTACCTCCGGGATGTGATTGCCCTCAACGCGTCGGCACGCAACTTCCGTATCGTGGGTCCGGACGAGACCGCCTCGAACCGGCTCGACGCCGTGTTCGAGCAGACTGACCGCGCCTGGATGGGGCCGATCCTGCCCGAGGACGTCCATCTCGCACCGGAGGGACGGGTGCTGGAGGTGCTCAGCGAGCATCTGTGCCAAGGCTGGCTCGAAGGCTATCTGCTGACCGGCCGCCACGGCTTCTTCTCGTGCTACGAGGCGTTCATCCACATCGTGGATTCGATGTTCAACCAGCACGCCAAGTGGCTGAAGGTCGCCCGGGAGCTGCCCTGGCGCCGGCCCGTCGCGTCGCTCAACTACCTGCTGACCTCCCATGTCTGGCGGCAGGACCACAATGGCTTCAGCCATCAGGATCCCGGCTTCATGGACGTGGTCGCAAACAAGAAGGCCGAGATCGTGCGCGTCTATCTCCCGCCGGATGCGAACTGCCTTCTGTATGTCGCCGACCACTGCCTGCAGACCTACAACCGCATCAACGTCATCGTGGCCGGCAAGCAGCCGGCGCCGCAATGGCTCACGATGGACCAGGCGGTCGCCCATTGCAGCGCCGGGATCGGGATCTGGGAATGGGCGAGCACGGATCGCGGCGCGGAGCCCGACGTCGTCATGGCCTGCGCCGGCGACGTGCCGACGCTCGAGACCCTTGCGGCCGTCAGCATCCTTCGCGAACATGCGCCCGACCTGAAGGTGAGGGTGGTCAACGTCGTCGACCTGATGACCTTGCAGTCGCCGGACGAGCACCCGCATGGCTTGAGCGACCAGGAGTTCGACCTGCTCTTCACCAAGGACAAGCCGGTCATCTTTGCCTTCCATGGCTACCCGCACCTGGTCCACCGGCTCACCTACAAGCGGGCGAACCACGGCAACTTCCATGTGCACGGCTTCCGCGAGGAGGGCACCACGACCACGCCCTTCGACATGGTGGTCCTGAACCGGCTCGACCGGTTCCACCTCGTCGAGGCCGTGGCCCGGCACGTGCCGAAGCTGGCGCCGCAGGCGGCCTATGTCGTGCAGTCCGTCCGTGACAAGCTGATCGAGCACGGCGAGTACATTGCGCGGAACGGCGAGGACATGCCGGAGATCCGCGATTGGGGCTGGCCGTACCGGACTGCGGCCGAGGCCGGTGACTGAAAGCACTGAGTTGCCGGCCCAAACTGCCGCGGGCCGGCGAGCGAAGGAAGCGATGGACGGACGCGTATTCACGGCTCAGGATCTGACGAAGGTCTACAGGACCGGCGAGGTCGAGGTGCGTGCCCTTCGGGGTCTCAACTTCGAGATCGCAGCAGGCGAGGTGGTCGTCCTGCTGGGCCCCTCCGGTAGCGGCAAGTCGACGTTGCTCAACATCATGGGCGGGCTCGACCAAGCCACGAGCGGACGCCTGCTCTTCAAGGACCTGGATCTCACCTCGCTCGACGACCGTCGCCTGACCGCCTACCGCCGACGCCATGTCGGCTTCGTGTTCCAGTTCTACAACCTCGTCCCGAGCCTCACGGCCTACGAGAACGTCGCCTTGGTGACGGAGATTTCCGCGCATCCGATGCGTCCCGAAGAAGCCCTCGCGCTGGTCGGTCTGGAGGATCGGATGGATCATTTCCCCGCGCAGCTCTCAGGGGGCGAGCAGCAGCGCGTGGCCATCGCGCGGGCCATCGCCAAGCGGCCGGAGGTCCTGCTCTGCGACGAGCCGACCGGCGCTTTGGATTCCAAGACGGGCATCCGCGTCGTCGAGGCCCTGCTGGGCGCCAACGCCCAACTCAGGACCACCACGATCATCATCACGCACAACGCGAGCATCCAAGAAGTCGCCGACAGGGTGATTTACTTTGCAGACGGCCAGATCACCCGCGAGGTCAGGAACGAAGCGCGCCGCGCTGCGGCCGAACTCACCTGGTGATGCGATGCGGGTGCTTGACCTCAAACTGCTTCGAGACCTGAGACGGCTCTGGGCCCAGGCGCTCGCCATTGCGCTCGTGGTCGCCGGCGGGGTCGCGACGCTCCTGATGTCCATGGGGTCGTACCGGTCCCTCGAAGAGACCCGCACGGCCTATTACGAACGCCACCAGTTCGCCGATATCTTTGCGCTGGTGAGGCGCGCGCCGATGGGTCTGGTCGACCGCATTGCGGAAATTCCCGGTGTGGCTGCAGTGGATGCCCGCGTCGCGAAGCTCGCGCTGCTTGACATCCCAGGCTTTCCGGAGCCCGCGACCGGACAGTTCGTCTCGCTGCCGGAGCAGGGCGAACCTGCTCTCAACCGGCTCTACATCCGGTCCGGCCGACTTCCCGCGCCAGGGCGGGACCAGGAGGTTGCCGTCAGCGAGAGTTTTGCGAAGGCCCACGGCTTCGCTCCTGGCGCACGCTTCTCGGCGGTGCTCAACGGCCGCAAGCGCGACCTCCTGGTTGTCGGAACCGTGCTGTCGCCCGAGTTCATCTACGCCATTGGCCCGGGCGACGTCATGCCGGATGACCGCCGTTTCGGCATCGTCTGGATGTCGGAGAAGGCGCTGGCGAGCGCCTTCGATCTTGAGGGCGCGTTTTCCTCGGTCACCTTGAAACTGCTGCGGGATGCGTCCGAACGCGAGGTGATCATGCGCCTCGACGCATTGCTGGACCGCTACGGCGGACAGGCGGCCTACGGGCGGAAGGACCAGACCTCGCACGCCTTTCTCGACCATGAGCTCGACATGCTCAGCAACATGAGCCGGACCCTGCCGCCGATCTTTCTGTTGGTCGCGGCATTCCTGGTGAACCTGACGCTTGGCCGCCTGATCGCGCTCGAGCGGGAGCAGGTCGGCTTGTTCAAGGCACTGGGCTACAGCGATTTTGCGGTCGCCTTGCATTACCTCAAGTTCGTGGCGGCGCTTGTCCTCATCGGAATCGCCATCGGCAGCGTTGTCGGGACTTGGCTCGGAGCCGTCGTCACGAACCTGTTCAGTGAGTTTTTCCGCTTTCCATTCCTCATCTTCAGCAAGAGCCCTGATCTCTACATTGCCGCCGCGCTGCTGAGCCTGGCGGCCGGTGCCGTCGGGGCGCTCCGGGCCCTCCGCGAAGTCGCGGCCCTGCCGCCGGCGGTCGCCATGCAGCCGCCCGCGCCTCCGCGGTTCCGCCACGTCCTCCCGTTGGGCCTCTACCTGAACCGCATCCTGTCCCAGCCGGCGGTCATGATGCTGCGCAGCATCGCCCACCATCCTTTCCGGGCGGCTTTTACGGTGCTCGGCATGGCACTCGCCACGGCGATCCTGATCGTGTCGCTCTTCACGCGGGACACGATGGAGCAGTTGATCGACGTCACGTATTTTTTGGCCGACCGGCAGGATGCGACGGTGAGCTTCACCGAAAAGCGTCCGTGGGACGTCGTGCATCAGGTCGCCCGCCTGCCTGGAGTCATCACGGCCGAACCATACCGTGAAATTCCGATCCGGGTCAGGCACCGCAACGTCGAGCGGCGGATCATGATCAGCGGCCGGCCGCCCGGCGCGGACCTCAGCCGGATCATCGATGAGAACCTGCGCCCTGTGGTTCTCCCGGAGAGCGGGTTGGCGATTTCGGCGATGCTCGCGCAGATCCTGGGCGTGCGGGTGGGCGACGACGTGGAAGTCGACCTGCTCGAAGGGCAGCGCAGGACCGTGATCCTGCCTGTTGCGGCACTGGTCGAAGATTACTTCGGCATCAGAGGCATGATGAACGCCGACGCCCTGTCGCGGCTGATGCGGGAGGCCCCCGCAGTCAACGGCGTCCACGTGGCGGTCGATGAGAGCGAGCTCGGCTCCCTCTACCTGGCGATCAAGCGGACCCCAGCCGTGAGCGGGCTGGCCCTGCAGCGTACATCGCTGGCCAACTTCCGTGAAACGATAGCCATCCTGATCACGACGATGGCCAGCATCTACACGGGACTGGCCGCGATCATCGCGTTCGGCGTCGTCTACAACAGCGCCCGGATCTCGCTGTCGGAGCGGGCCCGCGAGTTGGCGAGCCTGCGCGTCCTTGGCTTCACCCGGGCCGAAGTCCTGCGTATCCTTCTCCTGGAATTGGCCTTGTTGACGCTGGTCGCGCAGATTCCGGGCTGGGTCATGGGTTATGGCTTGGCGTGGATCATGAGGACAAACCTGGCGGGCGAGCTGATGCGGGTCCGTCTGGTGGTGGGGCATTCCACCTATGTCCTCGCCAGCGCGGTCGTGCTGGTGGCCGCGGTTCTTTCCGCGCTCGTTGTCCGCCGACGGGTTCACCAGCTGGACCTGGTGGCCGTCCTCAAAACCCGGGATTGAAGCATGCGTGGGATTTGGCTGAAACGTGTGGCCGGAGGCCTCGTCATCGCAGGGGCGGCGGCGGGGATCGGCTGGTTCGCCTGGCCGCGGCCGATCGCCGTCGATCTCGCACGGGCGTCGCTGGGGCCGATGGAGGCGACGGTCGACGACGAGGCCCGGACGCGCGTCCGCCACATCTACACGGTCTCCGCACCGATCCCGGGGAAAGTCCTGCGAATTTCCCATCCTGCCGGACACCAGGAAACCTCCCAGCACATTGGGGATCGGGTCACCGCAGGCGAGACGGTCGTGGCGGTCATGCAGCCGACCCTTCCCAGCTTTCTGGACATCCGGTCCCGGGAGGAACTGCAGGCAGCGGCCACGGCCGCCGATGCGGCCGTGAAGCTGGCCGAGGCGGAAGTCCGCCGGATTGGGGCCGCGCTCGACTTCTCGCGCGACGAGCTCCGGCGGGCCGAGGCGCTGGCGCGCACCGCGGCGATCTCGGGCCGGGCTCTGGACAAGGCCCGGTTCGATGTCGAGACCAACGAGGCCGCGCTCGCGAGCGCGAGAGCCCAGCTCGATGTACGCCGCAGCGAGCACGCGATCGCGGCCGCCCGGTTGATCGAGCCCTCGGGCGCTTCGGGGCCGGCGACTGCTGGCTGCTGCATCGAGGTCAAGGCCCCCGCGACGGGGCGCGTCCTCCGGGTCGTCCAGGAGAGCGAGGCGGTCGTTCCGGCCGGGGCGCCGCTGCTCGACGTCGGAGACCCCTCGGACCTGGAAGTGGCGGCTGATCTCCTCTCGACCGACGCGGTGCAGATCAAGGCGGGCGCGCCGGTGCGGATCGACGGCTGGGGCGGCGCTCCGCTGCGTGGACGGGTGACACGCGTGGACCCGGCCGGCTTCGTCAAAGTGTCCGCTCTCGGCATCGAGGAGCAGCGGGTCCGCACCGTAATCGATTTCGTTGATCCGCCCGAGGCCTGGAGCGCGCTCGGACACGATTTCCGGGTCGTGGTCCATGTGACGACCTGGAGTGCCGACAACGCCCTGACCGTGCCTGTGAGCGCCCTCTTCCGTAACGGGGAGGACTGGGCCGTGTTCACTGTCGGCGACGGACGGGCGCGGACGACCCTGGTCAAGATCGGACACCGCAACAGCCGGCTGGCCGAGGTGACCTCCGGGCTGTCGGCGGGGGACATGGTCGTGCTGCATCCCAGCGACAGGATCAGGGATGGCGTGGCGGTCGTGGACCGGGACGGCGGGTGAGCAGGGGCAGCCGCGTGACGTCATATCCCATCAAAGGCTCGACCACCTTGCCGAAGGAGACAGGGCGATGAAGGTAGCCGTGTTCGAGACCGATCAGTGGGAGCATGAGGCATGCCTCAGGCTCCAGCCCGAGCACGCGGTGGCCTGCACCCGTGAGCCGCTGACCAAGGACACCGTCGCGCAGTACGCCGATGCCGAGGTCGTGAGCCCGTTCGTCTATTCGAAGCTCGACGCGGGCGTCCTCGCGGGACTGCCGAACCTGAAGCTCGTGGCGACGCGCTCGACGGGCTACGACCACATCGACCTCGCCTGGTGCCGCGCCCACGGGGTGGCGGTCTGCAACGTTCCCGATTACGGCGACCATACGGTCGCCGAGCATGTCTTCGCCCTCCTGCTCGGCGTGAGCCGCCATCTCGCGGAGGCCGTCGAGCGGACCCGCCGCGGGAATTTCTCGCAGGGCGGCCTGCGCGGCTTCGATCTCCATGGCAAGGTCCTCGGGGTGATCGGCACCGGCCGGATCGGGCGCCGGGTCATTGGGATCGCCAAAGGGTTCGGCATGGACGTGGTGGCATTCGATGTCCGGCCCGACGAGACGACAGCGCAGGAGATGGGCTTCCGCTACGCATCTCTTGATGCGGCCCTTGCCGAGGCGGACGTGGTGACGCTGCATCTGCCGGCCACACCACAGACCATCGGTCTGCTGTCCGACCGCGAGTTCGGCTTGATGAAACCGGGAGCAGTGCTGATCAACACGGCCCGCGGCAACATCGTGGACGTGTCCGCCCTGGTGCGGGCGCTCACCAGCGGGCACATCAGGGCTGCTGGCCTCGACGTGCTGCCGCACGAGCCGGTGATCCGGGAGGAGGCTCAGATCTTCCGCGCCGAGGCATCGCCCGAGGCCTATGATCTGAAGGCGCTGGTGGCAAACCACGTACTCCTCAGGTTTCCCAACGTGATCGTCACGCCCCACACGGCATACAACACGGACGGCGCCATCGGGCGCATCCTTGAGACCACGCTCCACAACATCGAAGCCTTTGCCAGGGGAGAGCCCCAGAACACCATCGCCTGAAACCGACCCGGCGCTTACGTGCCGTGCTCGCAGCCTCACGTTTCGGGTTCCAGCCAAGAGGAGAAGGACCATGAGCACCCCGACCAAGATCCGCGTCGCCGTCAACGGGTATGGCGTGATCGGCAAGCGTGTGGCGGACGGCGTCGCCCGGCAGGAGGACATGATCCTGGCAGGTGTGGCGGACATCGGCACGGACTGGCGTCCTCGCATGGCCATCCGGAATGGCTTCCCTCTGTTCGGTGCAACAGCGGAACATGCCGATGCGATGCAGCAGGCCGGCATGGACGTCGCGGGCACGCTCGACGACCTCCTCGGCGAGGTCGACGTCGTGGTCGACTGCACGCCGAAGCGTGTGGCGGCCCGTAATGTCGAGCTCTATCGGCGCCTCGGCCGCAAGTTCATCCTGCAGGGCGGGGAGAAACACGAGGCGACCGGACACTCCTTTGTGGCCGAGGCGAACTATGCCAGCGCGGTCGGCCGCGACTCGACGCGAGTCGTCTCCTGCAACACCACGTCCATCGTGCGCACGCTGACGGCCCTCAAGAAGGCGGGCCTTCTGCGTCGCGCCCGCGGCACGCTGCTGCGTCGGGCGACCGACCCTTGGGAGAGCCATCAGGGCGGGATCATGAACACGCTCGTGCCGGAGGGGCAGATCCCAAGCCATCAGGGGCCGGACGCCCAGAGCGTCGACCCCGGGCTCGACGAAATCACGATGGCCGTCAAGGTGCCGGAGACCTTGGCACATCTCCATTACTGGTCCGTGCAGATGACCCGCCCCGCCGCCAAGGAGGAGGTGCTCGACGCCTTCCGCGCATCCTCGCGGATTGCCCTGATCCAGATGAGCGATGGCTTGGCCGCCCTGAATGTCGTCAAGGAGATGATGGCCGACATCGGCCGGCCGCACGACAACCTCTACGAAGTCGCGCTTTGGGCCGACATGCTGCGTGTCGAGGGCGACGAACTGTTCTACGCCTACATGGTGGACAATCAGGCCATTGTCATTCCGGAGACAATCGACGCTGTCCGGGCACTGGCCGGCCATGAGCCCGAAGCCTCGGCCTCTATCCGTAGAACCGACGCCGCGCTTGGGATCGGGAGCCTGTTCGTCTGATGCGCCAGCGACGGCCGACACCGGACAGTGCGATTTCCGGCGCCCCCGCAAATGGCTGGCGTTTGTCCAATCCGGAATTCTTGCGGATGAAGCCAGGAACCGCACCATCCGACGTGGGCCACGCCATCCGAAAGGGCGCAGTCACACGGAGTTCCGCAGGCATAAACTAGCACCCATGCGCAACAATCTGCTCGGGCTCGGAGCGAGTCCTCCGAACACTTGAGCCTCAATGAAAGAGGAGCGAATGGATCCCGCCCGAACGCGTCAGATTGAGCCACTGCCGTGGAAGTCGCTGGCCTCATTGCTCCTGCCCATGTTTTCGATCGCGCTGGGCTACAGCGTTATCCTGCCGATCCTGCCGTCACTTGTTGAGCGCCTTGCCGGCACATCTGACGCCGCAACACTGTCTCAGCACACCGGCCTCCTGATGGGGGCCTATATGCTGGCGATATTTTTCTTTGCACCGATATGGGGCAAGGTCTCGGATCGTTATGGCCGCCGACTGGTGATCCTGCTTGGCTTGGGCGGCTTCGCCGTCGTCACGGCAGGGTCGGCTCTCGTCGACAGCTTGCCAGGGGTCTATTTCGGCCGGTTCTTCGCCGGTCTGTTTTCCTCGGCTGTGGCCCCGGCATCCTATGCGTTAGTAGGTGATCACGCACCTTCGAGAGAATGGCGCGCCCACCAGTATACCCTCCTGAACATCGCTGGCACCGCTGGGTTCCTCGTCGGGCCGCTGCTGGGGGCAACCGCATTCTCCTCGGCCCAGGCGATGTTCATGGGGCGAGGAGAGGCGAGCCTATTGGCACCGTCGCTAGCTACATCGGCCTTGGCCATCACAGCAGGTCTGAGTGTGTGGTGTCTGCTGCCTCAGGCCGTCAGTGCCAGTCAGAACGCGGATGCACAGGTCCAACCGCAATACAGCCGGGCTGTGATTGTGCGCCTGCTCGGGATCTCGTTCACTACTGCCCTGGCGGTCGGTTCATTTGAAGTCGGCCTCGCGCTACGCGGAAAAGAGGTGCTCGGGTTGGACACCTATCGCATCGGGATGATGTTCGCCGAATGCAGTCTGATCATGTTTCTCGTTCAGGCAGTCGTGTTTTCGCCTCTGGTGAAGCCGGACTGGACGCGGTGGCTCATCGCTCCGGCCTTGATCGCCTTGGCCGGAGGTCTTATCGCCGTTCCTCTGACCACCAGCTATGTTCCGATGACGGTCGCCGTGGCCGTGGTCGCCGCGGCTGCAGGGGTTTTGTCGCCCATCGCGGTCTACTGGATTTCCGTCACGGCCGGAGAGAAGCAGGGGACGGAACTGGGCTTTCAGACGGCGGCGGCCAGCCTCGGGCAGACCGTTGGCTCAGCCCTTGGTGGCCTGCTGTTCAGCCAGGCGGTCATTCCCAATGCGTCTTTCACGCTTGCTGCGGCAGCTGTTGTGGCCAGTCTTGCCACAAGCCATCGTCTGGCGCGCCAGCTTATCGCGGGCCCCAAGGTCGTGCCCTCCCTGTAGACCGCGGATTGAGGCATGCCGAACACATCCTGCCTCCTCCAACCGGCAAACGCCGGTATGTGTCCGGCCCAGCGGAAAATCCTTCAACGGGCGCCAACGAGGCAAGAATTTCGCTCGTTGGCAACAGACTACGTCGTCAACTTCGTGGGGTCCGGCTGAACCGGCCGGAACGGAGAAGGCCGTTGCGCCGGCAGCCGCAGGACCATCACAGAAGTGGTGCCGCCAGCCGCGCCAGGTTTTCGCAGGTCTTGGTCAGGATCGAGCGATTCTCCCACGCCTCACGCGTCAGAACCGTGCTCGTCTCAAAGTACCGATCCTGCTCAAGCCGGAGCCGCTGCACGGTGCTGCGGTCATAGACGATGAGACTTACCTCCGCATTCAGCACGAATGAGCGGATGTCGACATTGCTTGACCCGATGAGAGCAATCTCCCCATCAATCGTAATGTGCTTCGCGTGAAGGAAGCAGCCCTTGTAGGAGTGAACACGAACCCCGAAATGCAGCAGTTCCGAGTAGTAGGACCGCTGTGCCATCTTCACGATCAGGTGGTCCGTCTCGTCGGGCACCACCAAGCTGACGTTGACCCCCCGCAGGACAGCTGTCTTCAGAGCCTGCAGCAAAGCCTCGTCCGGAACGAAGTACGGCGTCGTGATGACAACCCTTTCACGGGCGCCATGGATCAGCGCCACCACGAGGAGGCCAACCCCCGCGTCGGGATAGTCGGGACCGCTTGCGAGGACTTGCGCGACGACCCCGTCCCCTGGCGCGCGATGGGGAAACAGCACCGGTGCGTCAAGCACCTGATCCGTCTCCATGAACCAGTCGGCGGCAAAGACGGCTTGCAGCTCAAGGGCAACAGGGCCTGTCACGCGGACCATGAGTTCCTCGTTGACCACGTCTGGATCAAGGTCGGCGTCGACGATGTTCTGAGAGCCAACATACCCGATCCGGCTGTCGATCACGGCGATCTTGCGGTGGTTGCGCAGGTCCGCCCGCGCGGACCTGCGGCGAAGAAGTCCAACTGGAAGCGCGAGCCGAACATGCACCCCGTGGGAGGTGAGGGTCTTGACGACCTGCCGCGACCACCGCCGTGACCCGACGGCATCGATAAGGACCCGGCAGGCGACCCCGCGCCGGGCTGCCTGGCCGAGGGCCTCCATGACCCGCCGGCCCGTAGCGTCATCCGCGAAGATGTAAAACAGCAGGTGAACACTGCGCTTCGCGCGATTGATGTCCGACACGATATCGTCGATGAGCTGTTCGTAATCGGAGCAGATCTCCACGTCATTTCCGGCGAGGGTCGGAAATTTTCCGAGCGTCTCAATGAGAAGCGCAGGATCCTCGAGATTGCCTGGAAGGGACGGCCGGCGGCAGAAGTGGGAGTGCGTGATCTGCCTCGTCGCCACGGCGAGAAGCTTCGGCAGTTTGGCGAAGCGGTCGCGCCGCCAGCGTGGATATGTCGGCCTGCCGATTACGAGATAAATGGCCAAGGCCGGAATGGGCAGAAAGAACACAAGGGTGAGCCAGCTGCGCGCCGCATCGGGAGAGCGCCGGAACGGGACCACCACGAGCATCACTACGCGGATGGCCCACTCAAGGGCGAGGTAGGCACCAGCCCAGGCTGCGCTTTCGCTGAGAAGCATGTGTGAGACCGACCGTTCGAATTCGTGATGAGGAACTATACCCTGGGATGCTGCACTTCGTGGTTTGCGCGTGCAGCATCATGCCCTATGCCCTGCTCCTGTGATCGCAGCAGAGGTTTGCGGCAGGCCCGCCGTCAGCCATGGCTCGGTATGCGCCCCATCAACGCGCGGCTCCCGCAAATACAAAGTCGGCTTTTGCGGGAGCCGCTCCCCGGCGGAGAACTTCGAGGTTGATCGTGTAGCGATCCCTTGGTGGCATTTGGACGAATCCTCCATAGGTCATCGTCGTGGCAATCGACATCGGCTCCAACCGTATGCGCTGCATGCCGACGTGTCCCAGCCCCGAGACAGCCGCCGACACGTCAGCGTCCTCGATCCGGGCCCCGCTCGTCGCGTCGAACAGGGCAACAACAAGATGGTAGGTGTCCGGATCATGCGGAGGGCCGCCGTGCATGGCGGCCTCCGTGTGTCCCGTGGGATGGCCACGTACGATCTGCGCTGGCATGACCCCAAGGTACACGGCGAGACCGTCAACCTTCTGGAACGGATCCAGCACCTGTGCATGGACAGCTGCTGGCAGGGCCAATGAGACGCCGAGAAACAGCGGGGCGAGACTGGACCAGAAGGCCCTGCGCGCGGCCGGATGCGGAGTTCCTTTGGATGAAGCATTCATTTCCATCATCTCCAGAGTTGGCCGGGTGCGGATCGATCGGATTACGGACGAGGCTATGAGCGCCACCCGTCGACGCGACAACCGGCCGTTAGCGGGACTCCGCTGGCCCGAGCCCCTACGCGGCCGCCTCGTGCTCGCGAGAAGCGGGCGCAGGACGGCGCTCGGATATGTCCGGCCCCTGCTCGTGCAGTTTTGTCCGCTTCAGCAGCAGGGCGTTGATGGCAACGAGGGCCGAGCTGCCCGACATTGCAAGGGCCGCGATCTCGGGGCTGAGCAGGAACGGATAGAATACCCCTGCCGCGAGCGGGAAGGCCACGATGTTGTAGCCGACCGCCCACCACAGGTTCTGGTGCATCTTCCTCAGCGTTGCCCGAGACAGCTCGATGGCTCCCACGACGTCGTAAGGGTCGCTCTTCATGAGAACCACGTCCGCGCTCTCAATCGCAACGTCCGTGCCCGCGCCGATGGCGAAGCCGACGTCCGCCTGCGTCAGCGCCGGCGCGTCATTGACGCCGTCCCCGACCATGCCGACCCTGTGTCCCTGCCCCTGAAGCTCCTTCACCTTGCTCGCCTTTTGGCCCGGCAGCACGTCGGCCAAGACGATGTCGATCCCGAGTTCCTCGGCAATGCGACGGGCGGTGCCGGCATTATCGCCAGTCAGCATCGCCACTTTGACGCCGCGCTCGCGCAGGCGCTGGATGGTCACCTTCGCGCTCGGACGCGGTGCGTCGGCGATGGCGATTAACCCGAGAAGCCTGCCCGACCGCGCAACGTGGACCACCGTGCGGCCCGCGCCTTTCAAGGCTTCGGCCTTCTCCGCCAAGCCGGTGAAGTCGATGGACTGCTCCTCCATAAGGCGCCGGTTGCCGAGAAACACCGGGGCGCCATCGATCTCGGCCCGGGCTCCCTTGCCCTCGATGTTGAGGAAGTTCGCCATCGCGGGCACGGCGAGGTCTTTGGCCCGTTCGACGATGGCCAGGGCCAGAGGATGGTCGGACCCGTGCTCGACGGCGGCGGCAACCCTCAGAACCTCGTCCGCGGAGCCGCCCGATGCCGCGACGACTTCCACCACTTTGGGCTGGCCCATCGTGAGGGTGCCTGTCTTGTCGAACACGACCACGTTGAGCTTGGTCGCCTCCTCGAGGGCGCCGGCGTTCTTGAACAGGATGCCGTTCATGGCGCCGAGGCCGGTGCCCACCATCACGGCCATGGGCGTGGCGAGCCCGAGGGCGTCCGGGCAGGCGATCACGAACACCGTGATCGTGAGCGTGAGCGCGAACAGCAGCGACTGGCCGAGCCACCAGTACCATGCCGCGAAGGTGACGAGACCAATCACGATGGCCGCGAGCACAAGCACCTGGGAGGCCCGGTCGGCGAGGAGCTGGGCCGGCGCCTTCGAATTCTGCGCCTCCTGGACGAGTTTGATGATCTGGGCGAGCGCGGTGTCAGCGCCCACCCTCGTCGCCCGGTAGCGCAGGGTGCCGCTCTTGTTGATCGCGGCCGCCACGACGGCGTCGCCGGCCTTCTTCGCCACCGGCATCGACTCGCCGGTGAGCATCGACTCGTCGACAGCCGACTCGCCCTCGATCACCTCGCCGTCCACCGGGATCTTGTTGCCGGGCCGGAGGACCACGACGTCACCGACCACGACCTCGGCCGTGGGAATCTCCGCCTCTTGGCCGTCGCGTACGACGACGGCCTTCGGCGGCGCGAGGTCCAGAAGGGCCCGGATGGCCGCGGACGCCCCGGCACGTGCCCGCATCTCAAGCCAATGGCCGAGCAGGATGAAGACGAGAAGGACCGCGGAGGCCTCGTAGAACTGTTCGCCCTGCCACAGGAAGGTGCTGCCGACGCTGAACAGGTAGCCGGTGCCGACGCTCAGCACGACGAGCACGGCCATGTTGAGGATGCCGTTGCGCAACGCGCGCCAAGCCGCAGTCAGGAAGGGCCACACGGGGTAGAGAATGGCGGCGCTCGCGAGGATGAACATCGCCACGTTCTCGCTCAGGCCGAAGGGAGGCCTGATCCAGGGCTCGCCCATGCCCATCGGGGCCATGGCGAAGATCGGGATCGTGAACACCAGGCTGATCAGGAAACGGTTGCGCATGTCGCGCACCATGTCCTGCATGTCCATGCCTGCACCGTGGCCCATCTCGTGCGCCATCATGTCGTGAGCCGGCGCCGGAGCCGCCTTCGCCGTGGCGCCGGGATGGGCATGGTGCCCGTGCGATGGCGCCCGGGGGTGCGAGGGCGGGACCGCGGTGGCGTCGGCCACGCACACATGGCGCGGGACACGCTCGCCGCGGCAATGGAAACCGCACTCGTTGACCGTGGCTCGAAGCGCCTCGGCATTCGTGGTGGCCTCGTCGTATTCAACGGTGACGCTGCCGGAAGCGGGGTTGGCGCTCGCCTGGGTAACCCCCGGATGCCTAGAGAGCTGCTTTTCAATGGCGAGGTGATCCAGCTCGTCGAAGAGCCCACCGACTTCAAGTGTCGTTGTCTGCATGTCGAGACTTCCTTGTTTTGGGGGCCTGCTGGTCACTCAGGTCGCCTTCGGCCTGTCCCGCTGCTCAAGCAGGCGGGACCACCGCGGCAGAAAGCGAGGGGTCTGCTTCGCATAAGCGTCATACGCCGCCCCGAACTCAGCGCGCGCTTCCCGCTCCTCGGACAGTGACAGGCGCACATACATGGCCACCAGGAACGGATACATGGCGAGCGTCAGGAGCGTGGGCCACTGCACGAGAAAGCCCGTCAGGACAAGCACGAAGCCCACATACTGCGGATGACGGACGTAGCGATAAGGCCCTTCAGTGGCGAGCCGCCCATTCCGCTGGGCGGCATACAAGACACGCCAGGCGGCCGAGATGATCAGGAAACCGCCGCCGATCAGGATGAAGCTCAGGACATGGAACGGACCGACGTGTGGGTTCGCCCGCCAGCCGAACATCATCTCCAGAAGGTGACCCGCGTCGTGCGAGAACCAGTCGACCCCCGGATACCGGCTCTGGAGCCAGCCCGACAGGAAGTAGATCGTGAGCGGGAAGCCGTACATTTCGGCGAAAAGGGCCACCAGAAATGCGCTGAAGGCACCGAACGAGCGCCAGTCCCGCGGCGTGCGCGGCTTGAAGAAACTGAACGCAAAGAAGATGAAGACGGCTGAGTTGAGAATGACCAGGCTCCAGAGGCCGTAGGCAGGTGAGGTGTCCATGGCTCACGCTCCTTCATGTGTGTGTTGCCCGGTGGTCGGGCGGCCGTCACGCCCTCCATGCCCGCGGTGTCCCCTGTGCATGAAGAGATGCAGCAGGGGACACGCGAGAATGAAGAGGAACGGCAGCAGTCCGAGAGCATGGGCCCGGTGCTCGGACAGCAGGAAGAAGGCTGCGATCAGCAAGAAGCCGATCGCCGCCAGGCCTGCTTTTGATCTCCAGAATCCGGCGCCTCTCTGGGGGCGATCCTGTTCAGGATCGCCGTTGCTGTTGGCGGCGGGTGGAAGGTGGTGGGAGTGATCGTTTGCAGACATTGCTTTGGCATCCCTCAAGAGTGACCAAGGTTCTTGCGTGACATGGGCGTGCGAGACCCTCTGGCGGCAACGCGGGTTTGTGCGGGTGTGGTCGCTCTGCTCCGTGGCCGTATCTCACGTTCGATCTGCGTCGATTCGGCCGCAGGGATCCACGTCGGGGCGGAGTTCGGAACGGGTCGACCAGTGCTCTCCAGCCATCGGCTCCACGCCTCCGCCCACGGCCCTTCGTAGAGAGCGCTGAATAACTGCTCGAAGCCGGTGTCGCGAACGCGGCGTGCCTGTGAGAGGGTCTCGGAAACGGCGTCGGAGAGCTTTCGCTCTGCGTCACGGAGCGCATTGCCCGAGGACGCAGGGTGGCGGTCGCTTTCGACGATCCGGGCGAGGGCCGCCACGATCCGCTGCCCTGGGAGAAAGCTTTCCGACAGTAGATAACGGGAGGTGCGCATCGGATGGAGCCATTCGAGGGCTGCCGCCGACCAAGGATTTGCCAAGGCCCTGATCCAGAGGCCAGCAGTTTTCGAGTACAATTCAGCATTGAACTCGGACAGGGTGCGGACCCGCTCGAAACCGGATCGGGGGTATTCAAAGCGAATGTCGGCGATATCGCGCTCTTCGAACCGCACTGAATAGTTGGGCTTGCGGCAGTCGGGATCGCCCGTCGGATTGTCGATCTTCATCTCGTACAGCCCGGGCGGGAGCCGGTTGACGTCGCCGAGGCTCTCCAAGATGGCACGGTGCTCAAGGCGGGCCACTTTCGCCGAGACAAAGATCCCGAGGTGCCCCACGTGAGGGTTCGTCAGATAGACGATCCTCTGGCCGGAGGCTTTCAGGTCGTCCGTGTCCCGGTAGACCACCGGGATCCACCCGAGCGCCTGGTGAGGAGGCGTGATGTTGTCGCCGTAGGACGAGAAGATGACGATCGGGTTTTGGATGCGGCGGAGATCGACCGTGCATCCGTCGCAGATCGGCACCCGCCCTTCCTCAAGCTTGTTGCCGACGAACAGGTTCTCGACGATCGCGAGGATCTCCTCGCGGCTCAGGAAGTAGAAGCCGTTCCACCACCGCTCGAACTCCAGGAAGCGCTCGCGCTCGCCGTCGATGTTGGCGTAGAGGTTCGCGTACTTGTCCCAGACCCCCTCGGGCCTCAGGTTCTCGAAGTTCTGCACGAGCCATGCGCCATCGAAGCGCCCGTCGCCCAAGTCGGTCAAGAGGTTTGTCAGCCAGGCACCACCGAGCAGACCGCCTGCGATCCGCATCGGGTTTACGCCGGATTCGCCCGCCCAGTAGGACAGCGGCGATCCGTTGAGCACCACCGGCCCGGCCAGCCCCTCGCAGTCGGCGGCGAGCAGGACCATGGCCCATCCGGCCTGGCAGTTTCCGTAGAGGACCGGCGCCCGACCGCCATGGCGGCCCGCAACCTCCTCGACGAAGCGCCGCAAGGCATGGAGGACATCATCGAGTGTCTGACCCGGCGCCGGTTCCGGATAGAAGATGACGAAGTAGACGGCATGGCCTTCATGCAGCGCCATGCCGACCTCGGATTCGCGCTTGAAGCCTCCGATCCCGGGGCCATGGCCGGCCCGGGGATCGACGATCATCACCGGCGGCTTTTCCGGGTCGAGGCAGTCGTCGAGGCAATCCTCCCCGACCCGGGTGATGCGAAGCAGCGCATAGTTCGCCGGACGGTCGAACCGTCGTCCATCCAGGATGACCTCGTAGTCGAAGTCGAGGAGCGGGGGCTTCCCGGCGCGCTCGTGGGCGAGCATGTTGTCGGCGCGTTGCCTGAGCGTGTCCCAGAACAGGATGGTGCGCTCGAACGTGTCTCGGATGTATTCCGCGAAATCGCCTGCGGGGAGTTGCGACCCGTGCGAGACCTGGCTGCCGATCGTCGGGCGCTCGGCCCCTTTAACGTCGGCGGCTGGAACTGGGCCGGCGGAGGGCGCAGGCGCGGCCGGCTCGGGCCCATGGAACGCTTGCGCGGGAACGGGGGCCTGCTTGTTGCGGCGGTGCACGTCGTGCATGGCTCGCCTCCAGAAATGATGACCATCAGGTGACGTCGACAGCGTGCGCGGGGCCGCTGTCTTGCAGATCGAGGTCAGGCTTTTGGAGGTCGGAGCATGCCGTGAGTGGGCGCGCTTTCGGGAGCAAGCTCCCGCGCCGCAACCAGGCGTCCATGCAGGAGGTACCCGGGCGAAGACGATGGTGCCAGCCCAGGAAGGGCTGCGGAACACATCATGCCGCAGCAGCATCCGGAGAAGCAAAGTTCGACGCCGCTATTGTCTGGTGCATCGCTTGAGCTGAAGCGGCTTGAGATGAGCGCCGCAGGGGGGGCATGACGCTCCGCCGCGCCAAGCGCCACATCGGCCTGAGGGGCCGTGACGCTACCGTGGGGGCGAGCGACTGCCGCACCCGGGGCATGTGCATTGGCGGGCGCCAGCCCACCGATGAGGCCGAAGAGACCAACGAGGAACACGAGAATAAGAGCCCGGCGCGCGGACAGGGCGCACAGTTCAGATAGCGGGCTCTTGAACCTTGTTCGCACAACGGCAATCCGCTGAATTGCAATAAGGGCTACAAGATCGGCTTTGCTTGGCCTCTTTACATTGATCTCAATCAAATCGGACTTTTTATAGATCGCTTTCTTTGCACGATGGGCTGCGCGACGGCTTTATCGGCGACGTAGCGGACTGTTTGTTGCTGCCTTGGGCCCCGCTTGACACATGGAGCTCCCCGGATGGACAGCGAGGGACAGAAATCCTAGAGCAGGCCTATCGAGGACTTGAAGACGAGGTGCCGGATCGTGTCACCCGGATCCTCAGGTGGCTGCGCGATCCGGGCTCACACTGGATCCGTATCCCCATCGGGTGCTGCCGATCCTGTCCAGCGCCTTGTGACTCCTCCCGGTGTTTGGCATCGAGTTCCTGCCGGAGGGCCTCCTGCTCATCGTCCAGGATGTCCCGTCCCTGAGAAAACCTGCGGGATACGCGGTGATCAGGTTATTGCAAAAATGGCGGGCACGCAGGCGAAAGTGGCAGGAGCCGTGGATCCGACGGATGTTTGCACTCCTGTTAAGATATTGCGGCAGATCAAGGCGACACGACCATAACGGCCCGTACTCTTCCTTAAGTGGCCGCTTCAAAAGCGGAGGAACCAGCGCATGTCTCGAGTGGGTTGTTCCGGATCAAAGCGCCGACCCTTATTCCGACCACATGATGGCCAATGGTGCTTCCGGGGAAGGCAGCTGTGTTCGGGCACGCGCAGGGGCGAGATGGCGATGTTCAATGACATCAAGATGCACTCGACGGGAGCCCCTGGGATGAAGCTCGGCTGGAGCGTGGGCAAGCCTTCGCGTCCGTCAGCCATATCAACCGTTCAGGGAGCAGAACATGCCGGTGCAGGCGCGAGCCGTATCAAACGACAGTGAGGCAGGCGCCACGGCCGGCATGGCTGCGACGCTGACAGGTCTCGACGAGGCCGAGGCGCAAAGCCGCCTTGCCCAGCATGGACCCAATGCAGTCCAGGAAAAGCGCTCCCGCGGCATCCTTGACATCGTCCGCGGGATTCTCCGCGAGCCCATGTTCCTGCTCCTGCTGGCCGCGGCAGGGCTTTACCTGGTGCTGGGCGACATCGGCGAGGGCCTGTTCATGGTGGCCGGCGCCATCGTGACCATCGGACTGGTGGTGCTGCAGGAAGCCAGGAGCGAGCGGGCCTTGGCGGCCCTGCGGGAGCTTGCGGAGCCCTTCGCCCGGGTGATCCGGGGCGGGACCGAGCGGCGCATTCCGGTGCGCGACCTCGTGCCAGGCGATCTCGTCCTTGTCGGAGAAGGGGAGCGTCTGCCCGCCGATGGTGTCCTGATCGCCGGCGACGCGCTAACGGTGGACGAGTCCGCCCTCACGGGGGAGTCCGTGCCGGTCTCCAAACGGCCATCGGCTGATCAGGTCACGGATGGCGGCGATCCTGAGCCCGGGGGAGACGACACGCCGTATCTATTTGCTGGGACCTTGAACGTGCGTGGCCAGGGCATGGTCCACATCGTGCGGACCGGCGCCTCAACCCGGCTGGGGCGCATCGGCGCCTCGCTGGCCGCCATCGAGGACGAGCCGACGCTGCTGCAAAAGACAACCGGCACGCTGATTGCCAAACTCGGCATCCTCGCACTGGGGTTCTGCGCCATTGTCGTGGTGGCCTATGGCGTGCTGCGGGGCGACTGGGTCGGCGGTGCGCTGTCCGGCATTACGCTGGCCATTGCGCTTCTGCCCGAAGAGTTCCCGATGGTGCTGGCGATCTTCATGGCGCTTGGCGCCTTCCGCCTTGCCCGCGACAAGGTGCTGGTGCGCCGGGCCGCCGTGATCGAGACCCTTGGGGCGGCCACGTTCCTGTGTGTCGACAAGACCGGCACGCTCACCGAAAATCGGATGGTTCTTACCACGATGTGGCGTGACGGCGCACTTCGGGATCTCATTGACGGGCCCATGCTCCCCGAGCGCGACCGCCAAACATTGCGGATCGCTATGCGGGCCTCGGCTGTGCGCCCGGTGGATCCCATGGATCGTGCCGTCCACGAATTGGGTGGGCGGCTGCCGCCCGAACCGGGTGGGGCAGTAGCCCCGCTGCGCACCTATCCGCTCCGTCCCGAGCTTCTGGCCTTCATCCAGGTATGGCCGGATCAGGACGGTGGTGTTCTATATGCCGCAAAAGGGGCACCGGAGGCCATATTCCGCCTCTGCCGCATGAGCGGCGACGAACTCGCGGCGATGGACAGGGTCGTTGCCGGCTTGGCGAGCCGAGGCCTTCGGGTGCTGGGGGCGGCATCCCGACGCGAGGAGCGTGACTGCACGACAGCTCCCGAGGATCTGACCTTCACCTTTGAGGGCCTGCTCGGCTTTGCGGATCCTGTCCGGGCCGATGTCCCGCAGGCAGTCGCCGAGGCCAACCGAGCCGGGATCACCGTCGCGATGATCACGGGCGATTATCCCGCCACTGCCTCGGAGATCGCCCGTCAAGCCGGCATCGACACGACCGCTGGCGTGCTCACCGGAAAGGAGATGGCGGAACTCGACCCTGAGAGCCTGCGGGAGCGGGTGCGGCGGATCCGGGTCTTTGCCCGCATCATGCCCGAGCAGAAGCTCGCGTTGGTCGAGGCCTTGAAGGCCAACGGCGCGGTCGTTGCGATGACGGGCGACGGCGTCAACGACGCGCCGGCGCTTGAAGCAGCACATATCGGCATCGCCATGGGGCAGCGCGGCACGGATGTTGCCCGGGAGGCCGCGGACATCGTGCTCCTCGATGACCGCTTCGCATCTATCATCGGTGGCGTGCGGCTCGGGCGGCGCATCTTCGCGAACCTGCGCAAGGCGCTGACTTATGTGACGGCGATCCATGTGCCTATCGCCGGGTTGGCTCTGCTGCCCATCATTCTGGGCCTGCCGCCGATCCTGTATCCGATGCACGTGATCCTGCTGGAGCTTGTGATCGATCCCGTCTGCTCGCTCGTCTTCGAAGGGGAACCCAGCGAGCGGCATACGATGGAGAAACCGCCACGGCCAGCAACCGAGTCGCTGTTCGGAGCGTCTCAGATTGCGTTCGGGTTTCTCCAGGGAGCCATTGTTCTCGCGGCCGTCTTCGGCCTCTATGTGTGGTCACTGAACACTGGCGTAGGTGAGAACCAAGCGCGGGCATCCGCCTTCGTCGCTCTGGTACTTGGCAACCTGGTGCTTGCATTCGCGGACGCCGCAGAGCCGGGAACCCCGTTCTTTGACAGAAGACGGCTGGCGTTCTGGGGGATCGGTGCCGGCGCCGCCTTGATCGTGGCAGCCGCCCTGTATGTCCCGGTGCTCGCGGATGTTTTGCGGATGTCACCGCCGACACCGCACTGGCTCGGAATCGCGGCGGCAGCTGCAGTGCTTGCCGGAGGCTGGTTCGGTTTCGTCAGACGCTTCCGGGGAAGATAGGTCCCGACTCAAAGCCGCGGGAATGCTTCGCCCTGGTGGCTGATGCACCAATTCGCTGAGCCCATGTTTGGGCTGCAGGCGAAACCTCACCGTTTTCTTTCCAGCCATGCGGCGGTTTCTGGAATTGCTGGTCGTGCTGTTTGGCTCCAATCGATGCGGCATATCAGAACCATCCGAATGTCAGCGCGGCCACGGCGAAATACCGGGCCATCTTCGCCACCGCCACGATGCCGATGAAGACTGGAAACGGCTCGCGCAGGACCCCGGCGACAATCGTGAGGGGATCGCCGATGAAGGGCAGCCAGCTCAGCAGCAGCGACCAGCGGCCGTAGCGATGGTACCAGGCCTCGGCCCGCCTGATCGTCACGCGTTTGACCGGAAACCAAGGGCGATCCTCGAAAGTGGCGAGGAGACGTCCCAGCAGCCAGTTCGCTGCCGAACCGAGGGTGTTGCCGACGCTCGCCACAAGCACGAGGAGCCACCACGTGTAGTGCTCCGAGACCAGAAGCCCGAACAGCACCACCTCGGACTGGAACGGCAGGACCGTCGCCGACAGGAACGCTGCCGCAAACAGGCCGCCATACTCCAGAAGATGGTTCAACGGGCCAATCCCTCATGAGCGGTAGCCTCCGGTTCAACGAAGCGAACTGATAGGATGTCCGGCAGGTCGTCGTCCCCGGGCCGCCTCTCGACGCGCCGTGCATCAAGCCGGGCGCGTCTGTCAGGCGTCAGCAGGCGCAGGAATTTCTTCGATGCCACGACGCCCAAGTTGGCTTCCTTGGACCGCCGCTCCATGCGGGGAAGGGCGTTCATCGCAGGACCGAGCACCGTGAACTCGGCCCGGCGGCCGTCGTCAAAGACGCCAGCGAGGACGAAGCCGCAATGGAGCGTGGCGATGACGTGCGTGCCGGACGGCATCTCATCGTGGCTGCGCCAGGTATTCAGAGGGCGCATGATCTCATCGGATGCGTCAAAGGCCCGGGCGGCCTGTTCTTCGGGCGTGCCGTCGAGGAAAACAGCGAGCACACCGTCTCCCAGGTATTTGTCGACGATGCCGCCATGACGTGAGATCGCGTCGTGAACGAAGCGCCTGAACGCCATGAGGTCGTTGACAACATCGCGGCCGGGCCTCTCGCGAGTGAGTGCGGAGAAACCACGAATGTCGACGGCCAGCAAACAGGCGTGGCGCTCGGCGACTTCCGTTGCTTCCTCGCTTGCTACCACGTCGGCTGCAATGCCCTCGGGCAGAAAACGCGACAGGAGCATCCTGTCCCATCTCGCCTTCAGGACGGCCGCCCATGCCAGCCGGGTTCGATGCACCGCGTAGAGAACGAAGCCCGCCGCAACAGTAAATGACAGAAACCCGAGCGTCTGGCGGAACCCGAAAGCAGGCGTAGCCCCGCTGGTCGGGAACAGTCCGAACCGCTGGAACAGAATGAGGGACGCGAGCCAGCCGCCAACCACGATGCCGGCGAAGGTGGCGACCAGATCGCGCCGTAACCTCATGCCGGTCTGGATGAGGAGAAGAATGGCTGGGAGCAGGCTGACCGCGTCAGTTGCAAGAAACAGGTCGTGGGCATCACGCGGCAGATGGTCGGCGATGACATAGACCGCCAGCGCCGCGTCAGTCACCGTAGCAGCCCAGGGCAGCCATGATCGGCCAGCTCCGAAGCGCGACGCCAACGCGAGCACGACCGTGGTCAGGCAATAGACCACCAACACGATCCAGTGGCCTTCCCGATGGCCATGGCCGTATTCAAGGAAGGCGCCGGCGCCGAGAATGGTCAGCACCAGAAGTCGCGGCACCAGGGCCCGCCGGTCGAAGTCGTCTTCCAGTTGCTGGGGAAGCCAACCGGGCTGTCCTGGGCGAGGGACTACCGGTTTGGCACCATTTCTCAAGCCATCGCTCCCCGGCACCCGTTCGTTCGAGCGGCGGGCCAGGCTCAGCATCCGGTGGCGTTGTGGGTTTTCACGGGCGACTGGTTGGCGGCTTTCGCTGCCTCCCGGTCTGTGATCTTAGTCGAACCGGTCGCGATCGGTCCGACATGCAGGGTCAACGGGCTCTCGTAGGAGCCGAGCACCAGACGCGCGGGGACCGTTGTGTCTGGCATCAGATCTTGAGCGAGCGGGCCGACTTCGATCCAGACTTTGCCGCCGTCCAGGTGCTCGGTGCCTCCTGGCCGGATGGAGAGAACGCCGATCTCGCCACTGTGACCTTGCCCAAAGGCGCCCATGACTTTTGATGGTTCACCTCCAGGCAGGCGCAGGCCTGTGATGAGCGCACGGTCGCTGCCGGAGTTCTCGACCGAAAAGGTCACGATAGTGGTTCCGCCGGCACGGGCGGGGGTTGCGCCGACCTGCGTGACCGTGACATCGCCAAAGACGCCACCCTCGTCATCGGCCTTTGCCGAGCAGGGCTGGAGGATGGAATAAGCTGCAATAGTCGCCGCAGTCGCCCCAACGGCGACGAGACGTTTCATCGAAAACATCAAAATATCCTGGCTGTTGTTTTAAGATATCATCGGCCACCGCGGCGACTCCGAAAACGCGGTGGCCGACGACCCTCCGCCCGGAGTTAGGTCCGGACGGGAATTCTTGGGCGTCACCGCCCCTTACGGATGGTGACGACAGAGATCTGTCCGTTTACGCGATCGGCCTGGAACTGGACCTTATCGCCAGCCTTCACGCCCTTCAGGACCGCCGGATCCTGGGCGCGGAACACCATCGTCATCGCGTCCATATTCAGGTTGGGGATCGGGCCATGATCGAGCGTGATCTTACCTTGCGCGGTGTCGACCTTCTCGACGGTCCCAGAGACGGTAGGGAGGTTCGACGCTGCGGCCGGCTGGGCCGCGGCCCGGGCCGGAGCCGATTGCCCACTGCCGGTGTCGATCTTCACGACAGAGAGCTGGCCGTTCACGCGATCCGCCTGAAACTGCACCTTGTCGCCGGCTTTCACGCCCTGGAGCAGGGCGGGATCCTGGACCCGGAACACCATCGTCATGGCGTCCATGTTCAGGTTGGGAATCGGGCCGTGATCGAGCGTGATCTTGCTGGCGCCGGTATCCACCTTCTCGACCGTGCCCGATACGGTGGGGAGGTTCGCCGCGGCAGGTTGAACCGCGGGTTGCGCCGGGGCGGCCTGAGCCTGTGGGGCAGGGGCGGAAACGCCCGACCGGTCGAGCGGTCCCGATCCGTGCGGGGGCTGGTCCGCCTTAGCGCGGTAGTCCGCCTGACGGTTTCGCACCTGCCATTCCTTCAGCTCGGAAATCTGCTTCTGCTGCTCGTCGATGATCTTCTGCGCCACCTGGCGGAGCTGCTCGTCCGCGCCGTGCTCAAGCTGCGTCCGGGCGAGGAAGATCAGGTCCTCGTGGTGGGCGATGAGAAGCGCCGCGAAATCCTTGTCGGGATCGCCGGCGAGCTTCATGTCCTTGAAGCGGTCGTTCATGACCTCACGGACACGTTCATAGGCAGCCGGTGCCCCTTTGGAGGGCTGTGCGTGTGCGAGACGGTCCGGGCCAAAGCCGACGATGGCCAGCAAGGCACCGACGGCGGCGAGGGTGGTGGTCAGGCGTTTCATGGCAGTCTCTCGCTGGACGGAGGGAGGAACCACCCCGTACCGGTGGGTCTCGGGCACCGATGCGGGGCGGTTGAGGCTTACTTGCCCTTCTTGATAGACGTGACGGAGATCTGGCCGTTCACGCGATCAGCAGTGAACTGCACCTTGTCGCCGGCCTTGACGTCCTTGAGCAGGGCGGGATCCTGCGCGCGAAACACCATGGTCATGGCATCCATGTTGAGGTTCGGGATCGCACCATGCTCAATGGTGATCTTGCCGGCGGACGTGTCCACCTTTTCGACGGTGCCGGAGACGACCGGCAAGCTCTGGGCAAGGGCAGCGCCCGACAGGGCGAGGGTGGCGATCAGGCTGATGGCAATACGCTTCATGATAAACTCCTATTTCGGATCGTGGTGAGGGGGCTGCGCTGTCACTTGACGACGACGGTGCCGTGCATGCCGGACTCATAGTGGCCCGGGATCAGGCAGGCGAACTCGAAGGTGCCGGCCTTGGTGAAGCGCCAGACGATCTCATTGGAGCCTTTCGGCGCGAGCCGCTTCCCGTTCGGGTCATCGTGCTCCATGTCCGGGTTCTGCTGCATGGCGACCTTGTGCTTGGCATTGTTCTGGACGCTATCGAGCATGAACTCGTGGTCGACCGAGCCGGCGTTCTTGAGCACGAACTTCACCTGCTCGCCGCGCTTGATCTCGACCTGATTGGGCTCGAAGAGCATCTTCGCGTCCTCGGTCTCCTTCATGGTGACCTCGATGGTCTTGGCCACGGGCTTCTTCGCGTCGCCCGGCTCGCCGGCCGCGAAGGTCCGGTGGCTGTGGCCGGGCTCGCCGGGGCCCGCGAACGCCAGCGTGGTCGAAAGGGCAAGCGCTCCGAGCGCGCCTGCGAGGGTGGAAAGACGAACCGTCATTGATTGCTCCTTGTGCAATGGTTCTGGTCAAGATCAGTGGTTTTCGTGACCGCCGGCCGTACGGACCGGGCGCTTGCGGGGATCGATGGCGCGGAACTCCGTCGCCTTCACGCCGCTGTCGGGCGACGTCGCACGCGCGGGTTCGGCGAGCTGCTCACCCTTCCACTCGTAAGCGACGGTGCCCTCCGGGTGCTTGTACCAACCCGGATCCTTGTAATCGTTTGCCGCGAGGCCCGGCCGCACCTTCACGACCGAGAACATGCCGCCCATCTCGACAGGGCCGAATTGTGCATATCCCGTCATCATCGGTAGCGTGTTGTCGGGCAGGGGCATCTCCATCGAGCCCATCTCACCCATGCCGGTGCCGCCCATCGGCATGTAGCCCGGCGCCACCTTCTTGATGGCCGGAGCCGTCTTGTTCATGTTGACGCCGATGTAGGTCTTCACGTCGTGGCCCATGGCGTTCATGGTGTGGTGCGACTTGTGGCAGTGGATCGCCCAGTCACCCGGCGCATCGGCCACGAACTCGAAGGCCCGCATCTGCCCCACCGCGACGTCGACGGAGACCTCCGGCCACGCTGCCCCTTCCGGCACCCAGCCGCCGTCGGTGCCCGTCACCTTGAAGTCGTAGCCGTGCATGTGGATCGGGTGGTTGGTCATCGTCAGGTTGCCGAACCGGATCCGCACCTTGTCGCCCTGGCGCACCACGAGCGGATCGATGCCGGGGAAAACGCGCGAGTTCCAGCACCAGAGATTGAAGTCGAGCATGGTGTTGACCTTCGGCACGTAGCTTCCAGCCTCGATGTCGAAGGCGTTGAGCAGGAACACGAAGTCGCGGTCGACGCGGCGCTCGGCCGGATCGCGCGGGTGCACGACGAAGAAGCCCATCATGCCCATCGCCATCTGCACCATCTCGTCCGAGTGCGGGTGGTACATGAAGGTGCCGGACTTCTGGCAGACGAATTCGTACACAAAGGTCTTGCCCGGCGGAATGTGCGGCTGCGTGAGACCGCCGACGCCGTCCATGCCGTTGGGCAGGAGCTGGCCGTGCCAATGCACCGCCGTGTTCTCGGGCAGCTTGTTGGACACGAAGATGCGGACCTTGTCGCCCTGCACCGCCTCGATGGTCGGCCCCGGGGACTGGCCGTTGTAGCCCCACAGGTGCGCCTTCATGCCGGGGGCAAGCTCGCGCACCACCGGCTCGGCGACGAGGTGGAACTCCTTCCAGTCGCCGTTCTGGCGCCAGGGCAGGGTCCATCCGTTGAGGGTGACGACGGGTTGGTAGTCGGGGCCGCTCTTCGGATAGAGCGGCGGCTGCATGGTGGCCTCGTTCATGATCGGCGCCTCGGGCAGGCTGGCCGCCTGCGTGCGCCCGCTGATCATCGTGGCTCCGGCGAGGGCCAATCCCCCGGCGCCGAGGAATCCTCTTCGCGATACGGTCATTGGTGTTCTCCTCAAAGGTTCAGTGACCGCCGCCGCCGGCTTCGCCGCCGGCCGCAGCTGTGGTGGTTTCTCCGCCGCCTTCGCCGCCACCGCCGCCGCCGCCGATCAGGGCGGCTTTGAGGTCGGTCGCAGCGATCCAGAAGTCGCGGCGGGCGTTGATGGCGTCGACGTTGCTGAGGATACGGGTGCGGGCGTCGATGATGAGCTGGCTCACGTCGACGAGCATGCCGCTGTATTGCAGGGTCGCCTCGTCCTGGATGGTCTTCTGGAGAGGCAGGACCCGGCTTTGGTAGTGACGGGCGAGATCGTAGTTGCCGCGGTAGCGCAGGTAGGCCTCGCGCGCCTCGGAGCGCACGTTGACGGCCCGCTCCGCCAGGCGGTTGGCGGCGGCCATGTAGGTCTCCTGCGCGTTGCGGACGCCCACCGCGCCGAAGTCGAAGATCGGGATCGTGAAGGCGATCTCGAGCCCGCGCCGCTTGATCCGCTCGCTCTCGACCACGGTCTGGCCGTCCTCGGTGAAGACGGACGTCGTGCGCTCGTAGCTGGAGAGGCCGGCGAGCTCGATGTCTGACACGAAGCGGGTGGCGTTGGTCAGGCCGTACTGGCGGGCGGTCGCCTCCAGGTCGTGGCGCAGGGCCTGCAGGTCGACACGCCGCTCCAGAGCCCGGCGCTCGATGTCCTGGGCCGAGGCGATACGGGCGGGCAGGGGTGGCAGCGAGCTCGGCAGGCGGAAGTCGATGTCCCGGCCCCACAGCCCGAGCTGCCGGATCAGGCGTTCGCGGGCGACCTTCTGCTCGATCCGGGCCCGGGCGAGCTGGGCTCCGAGTTCCTGGTAGAAGGCGTGCTCGCGTGCCTGCTCCAGCTTGTTCAGCGAACCGCTCTCGCCGAGCTGCTTGGCGAGTTCCGAGGCAGTCTCGGCAGTGCCGAGCGCCTGTTGCATGAAGGCGACCTGCTGGTTGGCCGCGATGGCCCGGTAGTATTCCCGGCGCGCCTCGGCGGCGAGCCGAAGCACGGCCTCGGCGGTGCGGAACTGGGCGGCGCGGAAGCGCTGCTCGGCCACCGCGGTGCGGGCGGGCAGGGTGGCGAGTTCGAACAGACCGACGACGATCTGGCGCTCGATCTCCAGTTCCAGGCTGCCGCCGAGGCGGGACAAGGAGACCGTCGGGCTCGGGGGCAAGCTCGTCTGAATATACTCGGCCTCCGAGACGCCGAGCTCATTGAAGTCCGCTTGCAGCCCGCGGTTTTTCAGCAGTGCAATTTGGACCGCGCTGTCCGGCGTCAGCGGGCGGCGCAGCAGTTCCTCGACCCGTTGCTGAATCCCAAGAGCCTCAGCCTCGGTGCTGACCTTGACGACGTCTTTGTTCAGTTCAGCGTACGCGACCGTTTGCGCTGTCGATAATCCGCCGTCTGCCGAAAAGGAGACGCAGCCGCCCAGCATCACGGTCAGGGCGACGCTGCCGAGCAGGCCCAAACGGGATGTTGCCGCCGCCTTGCACTTCTGTTGATCCATTCTGTTGCATCCCTTGCGCGTGCGTTGCCGCGCCGCCCCCCGGGCGGCTGGTATGTCCTTGTTTCCACCCATGGGTCACCGCCCACGTCGGGCGGCGTCATTCGAATCGCCGCGCTCCGGATTGACGCCGGGCGCAACGCGCCGGTTGAGCTCGCGCCAATCGAGAGGGTCGACGACATCATAGCTGCGCACCCCTGCTGTCACGGCGGCGTAACCTGGACTGCGGACGCCGACGCTCGGATCGGCGGGAGCGGCCAAGTACGCGGGAGGAGTATTGGGCATACAGGCGCCCAGGCCGAGTCCAAGGGCGGCAAGTGGTATTAGCTTGATCATGGGGTTCATCTCCGGGCGGACCTTCACAGCGCAATTGGAATCGAGCAGGGGCGTGCAGACGATAAATTCGTCCTTCACCACAGGCCTTACGTTCGGATCGCGAACTGGGAGGATGACCGGTTTGAGTTTCAGGTTGGCTGCCGCCGGCCCTCACGAGCAGGCGCGCCGATGCGTGCGGGCGTGAGCCGCCCGCGCCTGGCTCAGATGGTTCGTGGGGGCCTGTCGAGGCCGCCGATAGTGATTTCCTCAACCTGCTCGTCGCGGCTCATCGCGATCGAGACCCGCGAGACGGCCGGAGAGTAAAGGGCGGGAGGTGCCGTGATCTGAAAGGCATGGCATGTGCCCATGCTGCAGCAGATCACACCCGTGCAGTCGTGGGTGTCGGAGTCATGATCGCCGGAAATGCCTAAAGCTCCAGTGTCCGAAGACACCTGCAGATCAGCATGTGAATGATTTCCGTCCGTTTCTCCATGCGCGTGCCCGGTCGTAGTCACCGCCACGTGCTGATGTGCAGCTTGTGCAGCCCCCTGCGGCCCGGAGATCGGAAGGATCGCCATGGTGATCGCAAGCAGCGCAACAATGATGGTGCCCATCAGTCGCAAGAGAGGGGAGCTCCAGTTTATCGGGGGTTCGATATGTGTCACGAAAGTCCGGATTCGACAAGCGGGAACCGGCCGGGTACGGACCCGAACCCCGCTGGGCGGAATGGCGCATCAGGGCATCCAAATCCTCACTCTGCAACGTTCACGAAGGGCTTAAGGCTTCCCATCGTGGCAAGGTCAAGGGGTCTGATAGGGAATCTCGCTGGATCTGCGACAATCTGCAGCCAAGCCTGGCGCAACGCGTTGGGCCATTGGGAAGGGGGCATGTCTTGCCGGCTTGACTTCCGCAGCAACGGAGAGCCAGGACAGCCGCATGACACTCGCCAAAATCCAGGTCTGGGACCCTTTTATCCGCACGATCCACTGGCTGCTCGCTGCGACCGTCCTGCTCAACTGGCTCGCGGACAGCCCATTGTGGCTTCACACCTGGAGCGGCTACCTAGCGGCTACCCTTATAGCGTTGCGTGTGCTGTGGGGGTTCATCGGTCCGGAGAATGCCCGTTTCAGACGCTTTGTTCGTGGGCCGTACGCTGTCTTCGGCTACCTTGCCGGGCTCGTTCGGTTGTCATCCCAGCGCTACATCGGTCACAGTCCGGCTGGCGGCGCCATGATCGTGGCACTTCTGGTTATGGTTGCGGCCACGGCGGGCACAGGGATGGCTAGCTTGGCGGCAATGGAGGGACATGGGCCGCTCTCGGCCGTTGTTGAGAGGGTTCCCTTCCCGCGCACGTTGGGTCAGCGGCGGCCTCCACCTCTGATCCGCGAGGTTCACCAAGTGCTGGCGAACGTCACTCTCGCCCTGGTTGTCCTCCATGTCGCGGGCGTCGTCCTGGCCAGCTTCGCCCATCGTGAAAACCTAATCGTGGCAATGATAACCGGGCGCAAACGATCCGAATGAGCGGCCCTCCGTCAGGACATCCGTCGTGAGCGCCTCTGCTTGTTTTTAGATCCAACAATCATTGCATAGGCCTGCCCCAGCGCAGAGCCAGGGCTTGGTTCAGGTTCGAGGATCTCGAGCGCGCGGACAAGATGTTCGGCGACATCAAGGCGGCCCTCGGCGAAGGCCGTCTTGAGAGCTGCCAAGATCTTTCCTTCAAGCGAGTGGCGAGCAGTCATGGTTCACCTTCACATGACGCGAGACAGGTCAGACGCAGGTCAAATAGGGGCTCCGCCTGGGGTATATGCGCTAAGTCTTATGCACTTTGTCACCGTTGGAAGGTCAAGCGGGATCAGTGAGCAGGAGCGGGCCACACCCTGAAGCCCGGCAGCAATTTTCTCACACCCTTATCGTGGTGTTCCGACCATTCTTGCGAAACTGGTAATGGCAAAACGCCGCCTCCTAAGGGGCTGTTGACGCATAATGCGCGAAGGCATGCTTGGTTGATCTGTGGTAAGATCCTGGGCAGTTCTGAAGTGGCCCGACACATTGGAAATATGCTGGTCGGCACGACAGAAGAAGACGGAGAATTGTCAGAGTAGAGGAGTAGTTTCCAGGAGGAAACAATGAGGAACGCCCCTTTTGTTGGACTGATGGGCCTAGCGGCTGCAACGGTAGTTGCCAGCACTGCTCTGGCCCAGATCGAGCCGGCAGGCGCCCCGATCCGGGCCAATGAGATTACGCGTGCGTTGAAGGGGAAAGTCTGTACGTCGAGGGTGGGCGCCACTTTTGCTTTTGGGAAGGACGGTCACTACTCCTATGATGGGCTGTGGACCGACCACGGCCACTACTCGATTCATGACGGTGCGGTGACCATCTTGCTCGACAGTGGACTTGAGAAAAACTTCGCTATTTCGAGGCGGGGAGGGGTCCTGTACATGGAGGAGACAGCAGTCTCCTGTGCGGCAAGCATCGCACACAGCTGATGGTTTGGGTCAAGCCGGTCGAATTTGCCGCCATGCGGAAATGGAATGCAAGAACAGAGGAGGGGCTTGGTGCTCAGGAAGGTTGATCCCAGAATAAGAACCAGAATGAGCCTGCCCTTTGAGTCTGACGGCCGACAAAACATCAATCGGAAGGCTCGTCGCGCAGAAAGGAGCCGCCTGAGACACGCCGGCGTCTCAAGGGATCCGCTCGCCCGCTTTCTACGCGCCAGGGGAGTTGTGCCCGGACTTGTGGGCGGCGTTCTGCTCTGTGTCGCAATCCTGTCTATGCTTTATCTTTGGAGTACCTGAGGCTTCCAAATGGGATCAGCACAAGAGCACATGATCTAATTTTCCTGCTCGAGCGCTAAAAGGAGTCGCAGGGACAGGCTCTGCCACGCGGACGTTCGAGCTATCCGACGAACTAATACGACTTGGCTTGGGTGTCTTAGTAGCCATAACGCCGTCGCGAACACGTTGACCGAAAGGATGTAGCTGCCCAGGCGATCCGCCACAGCGATTGACTCTGTTTGGCGAGCTTCGCGAACAGGGCTACCAAAATAACCATTGGCTCCCCGAGGCACGACGAGTTGGTGTCGCCTAAAGCATAGGGTCAGGCTTCAACTCAAAAGATTGTCGATCCGTTCTCTCGGAGCGCTCGATCAGGACCAGATCTTGCGCGGATCCCAGCATGCTGGAGTTGCTAAAGTTCCTCGTCCCAGAAAAATGGCCACTGTTGCCAGCGGCCCGAAGTTTAGGGAGGGAACGCCCAAGAAGGGCTAAGATAAAGCGACGCCAATCGCCATATCGCATTGCAATGTCTAATCGCCACGCACAAAGCGCAACGTTCGCAGGGGTGCCCCTTTTTTGTGGCTGCTGATACGCGGTATGTGCATGGATTGAGTACGTCAGCACATTCGTCTCTAACCCTACGACAGGACTGTTGCGGGTGCTGAAAGATCAACGAAGCCCTGCACCAACATGGCGACGCCGAGCACGCCCACGAGACCGGCCGATGCCAAGGGCAGGCGCCGCAGCAGGCGATCGGAGAAGTTGATCCGCTTCGAGGCGTGCTGGATGCCCCAGGCGGCGGCGACGCCGATGGACACCATGGTGATCGCCAGGCCCAGGCTGAAGGCGGCCACGGTCGCGGCTCCGAGCGTGACCTGGCCGAGCTGGAGACAGATCAGCAGCACGGTGATCGAGGCCGGGCAGGGGATCAGGCCACCGGTGATGCCGAACAGCGCGATCTGGGCCGTGGTGACGTTGCCGCCGTTGGCCGCGAGCTGACGCGCGATCTGCTCAGCATGCTCGCGCTCGTGCGCGTCCTCGTCGTGCTCGGCATGATCATGATGGTGCCCGTGATCGTGCTCGGCAAAGGTCACCGTGTAGGTGTGGGCGTGGTCGCCGTGCGCCAGCCGCACCCGGGCCGTGAACGCGTGCGGCTCAGGGATCTCGCCTGCGGATTCGAGGTAGCCGTCCCGCTCGACGAACTGGAACCGCTCGCCCGAGCCGTCCTCGCGCTCGGTCGCGACCGTCACGTCCTCGGCCTTCCACGCGTTGCCGCTGACGGTACGCAGGCGCCAGCGGGGCGGCACGCCGTCCTCGAAGATCGACAGCTCCACGACCCCATGGCCGGTGTCGATGGTCCGGACCTCGTCATAATGATGATGGTGGTGATCATCGTGACCATGGCTATGGTGATGATGTCCATGATGTTGAGACCGCCGGAACCAGCCGAGGCTCTGGCCCGTGCGCCAGAACATCCAGGCGGCGATGCCCAGGATGATCACGCCAGACGCGATCAGCAGCCACGCCTCGAAGTGCGAGTTCAGGATTTCCTTCCCGAGCGACAGGCCGAGCATGGCCACGATCCAGACCACGAGGGAATGGGAGAGCGCGGCGCAGACGCCGAGCAGGACCGCTTGGCCGATGGTGCCGCGGATCGCCACGATGTAGGCGGCCATCATGGTCTTGGAGTGGCCGGGCTCCAGCCCGTGCAGGGCGCCGAGCAGCACGGCAAAGGGAAGATACAGCCAGCCGTTGCCGCCGGACTGAAGCAGTTGAGCAATATCAGGCATTGTTTTTGATTTTCCAGGAATGTCTTGCGGCGGCAGTCATTAGTCCGCCGGGAACAGGTTCATTTCAGGTAGGTGCGGACCACCTCGATGAGCTCGGCGGCGCCCTTGGCCCGCTCCGGGTCCGGCTCATGCGCCGGATCAACGACGTGGTTGCGGATATGATCCTCCATCAGCTCCGCCGTCAGGCCGTTCACGGCCCCGCGCACCGAGGCGACCAGCATGAGCACGTCGGCGCAGCCGAGTTCGGCCTCGAGCGCCCGCTCGATGGCTTCGACCTGACCTTTGATCCGGCGGACCCGGCCGAGAAGCTTCGACTTTTCCTTGATCGTATGGGACATGTGGCCTCCTGCTTGATGGCTTGCGTGATATAGGGGGCTACCCTATTTGTGTCGAGCGCAATGTTTGCCGCAGGCGAGGAAGAACCGTGAAGAAAGACAATCCCTGCATTTCCGTGTGCGAGTTCGACGGGCGCACGGGCTGGTGTCTCGGCTGCGGGAGGACGATCCCGGAGATCCGGGAATGGCGGAAGCTGACGCCGTATCGTCGCACGGCCCTTCTGCGCGAGCTTCCCCGGCGCGTGAAACAGGTCCGGACGGACGGCCAACCGAATCCGAAACCTGGGAAGCGGGGGAACTTTCTCCCTGGACCGTCATCATCCCCGACAGCCTGAGGTGCCGCCATGCTCGATGTCCTTGCCAACCGCACCTACCGTCACCTGTTCGCGGCCCAGGCCATCGCGCTTGCCGGCACGGGCCTGCTGACCGTGGCGCTGGGCCTCCTGGCCTACGAACTCGCCGGGGCGGACGCGGGGGTGGTGCTCGGCACGGCCTTGGCCATCAAGATGGTCGCCTATGTCGGCGTGGCGCCCATCGTCGGCGCCTTCGCCAACCAGCTTCCCCGCCGCGCCTTCCTTGTCTCGATGGACCTCGTGCGGGCAGCGGTCGCCCTGCTGCTGCCGTTCATCACCGAGGTCTGGCAGATCTACGTCCTGATCTTCCTGCTGCAATCGGCCTCGGCGGCCTTCACGCCGACCTTCCAGGCGACCATCCCGGATGTCCTGCCGGACGAGAAGGACTACACCCGGGCGCTTTCCCTTTCCCGATTGGCCTATGACATGGAGAGCCTGCTCAGCCCCGCTCTGGCAGCTGCCCTCCTGACCGTCATCAGCTTCCATTGGCTGTTCGGCGGGACGGTCGTCGGCTTCCTCTGCTCGGCGGCCCTCGTCCTGTCCGTGCGGCTGCCGCAGCCGGTTGCCTCCGAGCGTAAGGGCGGGATCTACGACAAGACCACCCGCGGCCTGCGGATCTATCTCAAGACGCCGCGCCTGCGGGGTCTCCTCGCCCTCAACCTCTCGGTCGCGGCGGCGGGAGCGATGGTCATCGTCAACACGGTCGTGATTGTTCGCGGTGTGCTGGGCCTGCCGGAGGACGATGTCGCGGTGGCCCTGGCCTGCTTCGGCGGCGGCTCGATGGCGGCGGCGCTCCTGCTGCCGCGCGTCCTCGACAAATTGCCCGACCGAGCCGTGATGCTGCCGGCGGCGACCCTGCTGGGCGTGGTGCTCCTGGCGTTTGCCGTGGCGACGTGGAGCGGGACGATCGGATGGCCGGCCCTGCTGATCACCTGGACGCTGCTGGGGATTGGCTATTCAGCCGTGCAGACCCCGACGGGACGCCTGTTGCGGCGCTCGGCCCAGGCTGAGGATCGTCCAGCTCTCTTTGCGGCACAGTTCGCCCTCTCGCATGCCTGCTGGCTTCTGACCTATCCGTTGGCCGGGTGGCTTGGGCGTGAGGTTGGCATTTCCGTGACCTTGGCCGTTCTTGGACTGGTCACCCTAATTGGCTTTGGTCTGGCGGCGTGGCTCTGGCCGGCGCACGATCCGGAGGAGATCGCCCATGCTCATCCCGACCTACCGCCGGACCATCCGCATCTGCGGGAACATCGGGACCATGGCCACGCCCATGCCTTCACGATTGACGACCTTCACCGCCGCTGGCCGTCATCGCGGTGAGCCATGATAGGGCTTGGCATAGGGGCCACTCGGCCGTTCGATGTCTCTGGCTTCCTCCTTCAAGGGTCGCAAGGCCTCAGCGATCTCAGCCGCCGTCGCGTCGGGGTACCGATCCATGACCTGTCTGAGGGTGTTCGTGAGACCCGCCTCCCGCTCCATGCCTTCGGCAAGGATGCGCTTGAGGTCGTCATATCGGTCGGTCATGTCACGGACTCTCCCCTGGTTGGACGATTTCTCCAGCTGGGCGTGCATGGCCCGTTCAGCGCGGATCGCAGGATAATCCGTGCCGCCGCCGAGCGGGAATCACTTCGCGGCGAGGCAGGGGACGGAGAGAGACACGTCGCCTGTCTCAGGAATGCCATGACGGACACCTAGGCCGTGCGACTTGCATCAGGCGGATCGCGTCCTAACTCAGGCTGTCCTGTTCCTTGCGTCCGTTAACCGCCGATCAACACCGCGATCCTTAAATCCTCTTCATGACCAGAGCGTCCCTCCTGAATGGCCTTCGCCTCCTCATCGCTCTCGCGGTGATGCTGAGCGCGTTGCCGTTCCTGCGCGGGGCGCCGTCCATGCACGGGGTTGCAACGGCCCAGGTCATGGACGGCCTCACGTCCGCTGGTCTGGTGGACCAGCTCGGGCACGGGCATAGCCATGACGACGATGATCTCGATCCGGATCATCGGCCCGGCCACGGCCCCGAGCACAAGGATCACTCCCACGTCACGATGGGGCTCGCGGCTGCGCCGGCATCCTTGAAGGCCCCGGACGGCAAGCTCCTGCGCCAGTGGGAGGAGGGCCGTCCGCCATCCTATCTAACGTTCCGCCTCGACCGACCCCCGTGTCTGTCGTTCGTCGCGTGATCATGCCGGCCGCCTGAGCGCGGCCATTCCTGACGAACGAACAACGGACCATTCCCTATGCACAGACCTCTTCCCGGAGGCTGGTCGTGGCCGCCTGCCGTGCGCCCGCCGACCGCCTTCCTCATGCTCGCCGCGGCCTTCCTGATGCTGTCGCTCTCCGGCCTGGAGGCGCTCGCCCACGCCGTCGCCGAGGGCGACAAGGGCTACATCCAGGAGATCACCGGCGTCCACCTGATCCCCTTCGTCTACCTCGGCGCTAAGCACATGGTGACCGGCTACGACCACATCCTGTTCCTGCTCGGGGTGATCTTCTTCCTCTACCGGGCCAAGGACATCGGGCTGTACGTCAGCCTGTTCGCCCTCGGTCACTCCGTGACGATGATCTTCGGCGTGCTCTACGGGGTCAGCGTCAGCGCCTACCTGATCGACGCCATCATCGGCTTCTCGGTCGTCTACAAGGCGCTCGACAATCTCGGCGCCTTCCAGCGCTGGTTCGGGTTCCAGCCCAACACCAAGCTGGCGACCCTGATCTTCGGCCTGTTCCACGGCTTCGGCCTCGCGGCCAAGATCCAGGAGTACGACGTCTCGCCCGACGGGCTGCTGCCGAACCTCCTCGCGTTCAACGTCGGGGTGGAGATCGGCCAGCTTCTCGCGCTGTTCGGGATCCTGATCCTGATGGGCTACTGGCGCCGCACCGACGGCTTCTTCCGCCACGCCTACACCGCCAACGTCGCGATGATGAGCGCCGGCTTCGTGCTGATCGGCATGCAGCTCACGGGCTACTTCGTCGCGGCCCCTGCAACCTGACCTGCTCCGATCGCAAGGAACCCACCGATGTACAACACCGACATGCCGACCCGCGCCCAGCTCCCGTCCTCGGCCCAGCTCGTGCGCTCCACCCTGATTGCCGCCGGCGTTGCCGCGGCCCTCTTGGTCACCGTCGTCCTGCCGTCCGAGTACGGCATCGATCCGACGGGCGTCGGACGGGCGCTCGGCCTCACCGAGATGGGTGAGATCAAGACGCAACTCGCCGAGGAAGCCGAAGCCGACCGGGCCAAGGATCAGGCGCCTTCGGCTCCCATGACACCGTCCACGCCGGCTCCGGAGCAGCGCTCCAGCCTGCTCGGCTCGATCTTCGCCCAGCTCTTCATCGGTTCCGCGCAGGCGCAGACCCCGGCCGCGGCCAAGTCGCAGGAGATCTCGGTCACCCTCCAGCCCGGCGAGGGCACCGAGGTGAAGGCCGACATGAAGCAGGGGGCCAAGCTGACCTACTCGTGGAAGGTCGAGGGCGGCACCGTCAACCACGACACCCACGGCGCAGGCCCGGGCGGCAAGGAGGTCTCCTACTCCAAGGGCCGTGGTGTTCCGGGCGACGAGGGCGAGCTCACGGCGGGTTTCGACGGCGGCCATGGCTGGTTCTGGCGCAACCGCGGCTCCGCCCCAGTCACGGTCAAGCTGACTGCGAGCGGCGACTTCGGCAGCCTCAAGCAGGCGAAGTAAGCGGGCTTCCCTGCGCGTCCCTTCCCGGGACGCGCAGGACTCCGTCGAGGATGCGTATGGAACATTGGCTTGAATACCTCGGCCTGGCCGGGGCCGCCTTCCTGTCAGCGACGATCTTCCCGTTCCAGTCGGAGGCGGTCCTGTTCGGCATGCTGATGGCCGAGCACTACGAGGTTTGGCCGCTGGTGCTCGCCGCGAGCGTCGGCAACATCCTGGGCTCATGCGTGAACTGGTTCCCGGGCCGCTTCAGAGGCCGCCCGGGGGACCAAGATCCGACTTGTCACTGAAACGGGAGTAGCGAAACGGTCGGGGATCGACCAGCGGCGTATCGCCGGAGATGAGATCGGCGGCGAGGTGACCTGCGGCCGGACCCAATCCAAAGCCGTGACCACTGAAGCCGGCAGCAACGAAGAACCCAGGCAATGATGGGACCTGCGATATCACCGGAGTGGCGTCGGGGGTGCTGTCGATCCATGCACCCCACGTTTCGGCGACCTCTACATTTGCAAGGGCCGGGTAGAGAGCTTTCGCACGGGCGAGAGTCAAATGGGCCATCTTTTTGTCTGGCGCAGGATCGAGCACACGAATGCGTTCGAAGGGGGAGACTTGATCGAAGCTCCAGCGGGCGATCGCCTCAGGCCCTTCGAAGAACGAACGCCCGATCCCGAAATGCAGCGCTTTCACATGCTTGCGGAACATCGGGATGAACTGAGGGGCATACCGCATTCCTTGTGGTGTGACCTCAAGGGTTCCCCGACCGCTGATCGCGATCGAGTACCCGCCATCCAGGCGCCGGGTGAAGGCGACCTCGGGCGTGTAGAGGCCTCCTTGGGCGATCTCGGTCGTTGGCTTAGTTCGAAGGATGGTCGTTCGTACGCCGGCCTGCGGCAGATCGACTCCATGCCGTCGGCAGAACATCGAGGCCCATGCGCCGCCCGCGCAGAGAACCGCGTTCGTCCGGATCAGCCCTTTTTCGGTGATGACGCCGGTGACCTTGCCGTTGGTAATATCCAATCCGCGAGCGGCGCAATCCTGTAAGACGACAGCCCCGTTACTGCGGGCGCCCTGTGCCAGAACCGGGGCTGCGAGTGACGGCTCTGCCTTTCCGTCAGTTGGGGAATAGACGCCCCCGATCCAGTTTGCTGAGCTTCCCGGTGTCATGGCCTTGGCTTCGGCCGCACTCAGCATCCTGGTATCGACGCCGAACTGACGTGCGACTGTTCTCCAGCGTTCCCATTGGGCGATGTTCTCGGGCAACGTCGTCGCGTAAACGAGACCGCTGCGACGGAAGCCCAGATCCTGGCCGATTTCCTCCCCCAACCGATCCCAAAGCTGCATCCCCCTCATGGCGAGCGGAAGTTCCCGGGGGTCACGGTTCTGCTGCCGGCACCATCCCCAGTTCCGGCTCGACTGCTCGCCACCAATCCAGCCTTTCTCGACGAGTGCGACAGTGAGCTTCCGCTTCGACAGGAAATATGCGGCGGCAGCGCCGATGATGCCTCCGCCAATCACGACGACATCAACTGTCTCGGGGATTTTTTCATCGCTGGGGATTCGGTGAACGAGAGGTGACATGACCTAATTTATCCTGGTATCCGATGCTGCGACGATATCACTACCGCCATTGTCGGCATGGTCCGCCAGTGCTTGCGGAGCCTCTTTCCGGTTCTCCAACAGGCTGCCTGCAGGGACAGTTCGACAGCTTCCTGGGTTGCGAGCGGGTCAACATAGGCGTTCCGCCAGCCTCTCGAGAACCGCCTGACACTCGGCCAACTCGCTTTCCAACATAAACTCATTGGCCCGATGTGCCCTCGCAATATCGCCAGGACCACAAACGACCGCAGGGATGCCAGCCTGCTGGTAAAGTCCGGCCTCCGTCCCGAAGCTGACGGCTCCTGCATTGGGCTTGCCGCTGATGCTCTCCGCCAACCCTACGAGTGGGTTATCGTCGCGCAGATCGAGGCCCGGATAGCTCGACAGGATCGTTGTCTCCACCTGGTAGCCTCCCTCGGTGACCAGGCGCCTGGCCGCTCGCTCGACAGGCCCGAACAGAGACATCGGATCAACACCCGGGATAACCCGGATCTCCATGTCCAATGTGCACTGCGCAGGGATGACGTTCACCACTGAGCCGCCGGAAATGACCCCCACCTGGAGCGTTGAGCATGGAGGCTCAAACATAGGATTGAACGGCCCTTCCTTTGTGTGACGCGCAGCCTCGTCTCGGATGCAGGCGATGATGTCGGCCATGCCGTGGATTGCATTCAATCCAAGCTCGGGTCTGGAGGAGTGCCCCGATCGCCCAGTAATGGAGAGGCGGGCCGCTATTTTGCCCTTGTGCCGCAGCACAGGTCGCATGTTTGTGGGCTCACCGACGATGCAGCCGGCCGGTGGAGCGCACAGCGAGGGCAGCCGCTCAATCAGGTGCGGCATGCCGCGGCACCCAGCCTCTTCATCGTAAGAGAATGCAAGATGGAGCGGCTTATCCAGACGCTTTTCCAGAAATGTGGGAACTGCAGCCAGCATGCAGGACACAAAGCCCTTCATGTCCACGGCCCCTCGTCCTATCAGCCGCTCGCCTTCTTGTTTGAGGGCAAACGGATCGCTCGTCCACGTGGCTTCCTGGGCGGGTACCACATCCGTATGCCCCGAGAGGACATAGCCGCCAGCAACAGAAGCATCGCCTATGGTGGCAAAGAGATTGAAGCGATCGCCTTCTGGGCCGGCGATGATGGTGGATGAGACATTGCGCTCGGCAAGCCAACCTCGAATAAAGTCGACGATTGAACTGTTGGCGGTTCCGACGACGGATGGGATGGCGACAAGCTGCGCGAGTATTTCCTTCGCATTCATCCAGACATCCTCCAGCGCGACGCGCCGTTGTGCGGGGTTGCCTCAGCGTAGTGTGTTCGTGCGGCAAACGATGCTGAAGTGTCGGCTATGAACGGTAGGATATGCTTCTGCGAGCACGTGGGGCGAGAAGTGCGTTCCTGCTGAGGCCCATTTGATCCCGTGCAGGGGCCCCTTAGAGACGCTCGGTGATACCAAGTCGCCGTGAAGGAGCGCCAGAAATCACCGGTGCCCCACGGCGCTCAGGGCAGATGGTGCCCCTGGGCCGCGGTGACGGGCAGGAGCGACCACGTTGGGATCCGAGTGCTTCCTGAGTATCCGGCTCCCGCGAGGAAGGCCGATTATTCCTCGGCGCTGAAGAGCGATGAAAGTGGATAGTATTGCTTAATGAACGGTGACTTGATCACGACATAGCTGAAGTACTTCTCGATCCCGATATTCATCTCCAGAAGCCGCTCGACAATTTCCTGATAGTGCACGACGCCCCGGGTGACGAATTTCAACATGTAGTCGTAGCCACCGCTCACAAGATGGCATTCAATGATTTCATCGACGCGTTGAATGGCTGCCTCGAAGGTGCTGAAGTCGGTATGACGGTGATCCTTCAGCGTGACCTCCGTGAAGACCATCAAGGCCCCACCGAGCTTCGCGAGGTTGAGCTGGGCATGATAGCCAGTGATAAACCCCGCTTGCTGCAATCGCTTCACCCGCATGAGGCATGGGCTCGGCGAAAGATGAACAGCTTCGGCGAGTTCCACGTTGGTGATCCGCCCGTTTTTCTGCAACTCCGCCAAGATCTTGATATCGATACGGTCGAGACCATGCGACGGAGGCATCCAGATACCTTTCAGTTATGGCACGCCAGACAGGAAACCCGTTTTTAGCCGGGGTTCCGGGTCTCGTCAAAGGGACGAAACCCGGACTGGCGCCATCTTCTGATAGGATCCTGGTCCTTTGCCGCCTCAGGCCGCCGCCTTGCGGATCTCGCTGACGCCAAGGAGGTCATCCAGGGTCTTTCTCGTCCGCTCCAAGAGAAGGGCGATGTCATCCTGCGAGCAGCAAAGCGGAGGCGCGAAGCCCAGGGTGCCATCGCCGAAGGCGCGAATGATCAGGCCGTTGGCATAGGCTGCGTCGAACAGCTTCTCGCCAACTTTGACCGAAGGATCGAACTTGGCCTTCGTATTCTTGTTGCTGACGATCTCCAGCGCCGCAAGCATGCCGCGCCCTCTGGCCTCACCGACAAGCGGGTGGGCCTCAAGAGTCTTCAACCCGGCGATAAGCGCCTCTCCAGACCGGCGGCCCTGCTCCATCAGTCCGCCTTCCGTGTAGAGCGCAATGGCCGCGAGTCCGGCAGCAGCGCTCACCGGGTGGCCGGAATAAGTAAATCCATGACCGACCGCCATGCCGCTCCGAGCGGAGGCATCCGCAATGACCGAATAGACGGACTCCCGCATCATCACCGCGCCCATGGGCAAATAGCCCGAGGTAAGGCCCTTGGCCATGGTCATCAGATCCGGCACGATGCCCTCGTGCTCGCAGGCGAAGATCGGGCCGGTTCGCCCGAAGCCGGTGATCACCTCGTCGGCCACGAAGAGGATGTCGAGCTCGGCGCAAAGATTGCGCATGGCCTTGACCCACCCTTCCGGCGGAACGATCACGCCGCCCGAACCTTGGATCGGCTCGCAGTAGAAGGCGGCCACCTTCTCGGGGCCTCCGAGCTCGGCGACCTTCGCCTTGAGCGCTTCCAGTGACGCCGCGATGATGGTCGGACCGTCGCTTCCGACCGGATTGCGGTAGGGATATGGCGAAGGGATGCGGTGCTGCCAGGCGAGCGGAACGTCGAAGCCGGCGTGGAAGAGCGGAAGCGCGGTCAATCCAGAGCCGGTCGACGATGAGCCGTGGTAACCTTGCTCAAGGGTAATGAACTGCTTCTTCTCCGGCTTGCCGAGTGCGTTGAAGTAGTACCGGATGAACCGGATCGTGGTGTCGACGGCGTCTGATCCGCCAAGAGTGAAATAGACGCGGTTGAGATCGCCTGGCGCCAACTCCGCCAGTCGCGCGGCAAGCCGGATCGGGGTTTCCGCGCCGAAGTGGAAATAGCCGGTTGCGTATTGAAGCTCCTGGAGCTGACGGTTGATGGCCTCGATGATGGTCGGCTGGCCGTAGCCGGCGTTCACGCACCACAGGCCGGCGAAGCCGTCGAGCAGCCGGTTGCCGGCGGCATCGCGCACGTAGGCGCCTTCGCCGGACGCAATGACGGTGACGCCACGCGCCTCATGCGCCCGGTAGGGCGCCACAGGATGAATGAGATGCTGGCGATCAAGTTCGACAAGAGAGTTGCTGAGCATGGGGTTTGACCTCTGCTGGAATGACGCTTGATGGGATCAGCCGAGCGCCTGGTTGATCAGGGAAAAGGCGCGCGGCCCGTTTTCTTCACGATGAGGCTTGTGTCCCCGCACCATGGTGACGACCTCGTCGACCTGCGGCAGGCCCTGCTCGGACAGCCATTCGCAGAGGCCGGTCTCCACCGGGACGTCCACTCGCAGGAACTCCGTATGGTGCTCGTTCAGGAAGGAGCCAATCAACGCCTTGGCGTCGTCAGTTCCCGTCGCGATCGTCGGGCCAATGACGTAGCCCCGGCCAAAGCGCCGGAAGAAGGAGAAGCCTTCTACCTGTCCGTCCCGCTCCAGCACCAAGCCCACAGCGCTTTCCATGAGGGCATCAAGGGCAGCCGCCCGATCCATGCCTGTCGCGCGAACATCAAGCCGATGAAGAGCGGGACGGTCGTCTTTGGCCAAAGGGCGCAGCCGGGACCCTGCAGGGACCAAGACGTCCTGCGGCTTGCTTCCGGCAATCTGATGCTGGCGCACGGCGCCGACCGCTTCAAAGCCCAGCTTCTCATAGAGCGGCAGGCCCACCTGCGTTGCGTTGAGGACGAGCGACCGTTCGCCCGCATCGGACAAGGCACGGTCCATGAGAACGCGGCCGATGCCGCGGCCCTGCAGTTCGGGCGAAACGATGATCATCCCCACGGTTGCGAATGCGTTACCCTGGGGCCACCAGCATCCGGTCCCACACAGACGACCGTCCTCGATGGCGCCGATGCCGGATCCGAGTTGCAGGACTAACTTCCAGTCTTCCAACCTGTGCGGCCACCCGACAGCCTTGGACAGCGCGTGGGCGTCTTCCAGGTCTGCAGGTCCAAGGGCGCGATAGATGAGGTTTGCCATATATCCGGGGCCTTTCTCCACATGAGGGTGGCTCCCCAGATGATACGAAACGGCTGAAAAACATTCTTCCGGAGTTCACGCGACAAAAGCATATTTCGTGTCGCCGCACCGGGGCCGCCGCATATTCTGCCAGGACTCGGGCCTTGAAAGTCAGTTGATGGGGGGCGAGGGCCTCATAAAGGCCCCAGGGCGAACCGGGGGTTGAATCGGTGACCTGCTGCGGCCCCGTTCGCCCGGCGCGGCAAGCCTCAACGCCTCGGACTGTGTTTCAGGAGGAGCGGTCGCCGCGTTGGAGCCCCAGCGCATGCGCTGGGACCCTGATCTTCGCGCAACCAAGGATCACGCCGTCTTGAGCGCTACCTGCACCTGCGGCGGCTCGGCGGGAGTTTTCTCCCGCCATGTACCAAAGAAGCCGAGGAGGCGCAGGGCGTTCAAGGTGACGAGAACCGTTCCGCCGGTATCCGCCACGATCGCCATCCAGAGCCCGGTTGTCCCAGTCACGGTCGTCACCAGGAAGATCGTCTTCAGACCCAGAGCGATGCCAATATTCTGGCGGATATTGGCCATCGTGGCCCGGGAGAGGCGGACGAGGGTAGCAATGTCGGTGACACGGTTCCGCAACAAGGCGGCATCCGCAGCCTCCAGGGCCACATCAGTCCCAGAGCCCATGGCGACGCCAACGTGAGCGGCCGCAAGGGCAGGAGCATCATTGATGCCGTCGCCCACCATCACAACATGCCGGCTCTGCGCGATCTTGCGGACCGTCTCGGACTTGTCGCTGGGCATCATCTCGGCCTGGACGTTCACGCCAAGGGTGCGGCCGATAGCCTGACCCGTGCGGATGTTGTCGCCGGTCAGCATGAGAACGTCGACGCCAAGGCCCTGGAGTTCAGCGAGGCCTTTCTGTGCATCAGCACGAGGTTCGTCACGGAAGGCAAGAAGGCCAGTGACTGCGCGCCCCTTCACGACGGCTGCGACGGTCTTGCCCTGCTGTTCCAGGTCGGAGATGCGTCGAGCCAAGGCATCATCAACGGAGGCGCGCTCGGCTGCAAAGCGCGGCGCTCCGATGAAAACGGTTTCGGTTCCGACGGAGCCCTCCATGCCTCGGCCCGGCAGGGCGCGGACATTGGCGGCGTCGACGAGCAAGATCCCATCCTTCTCAGCCCGTGCCGTGACGGCTTGGGCGAGGGGGTGGCTGGACTCGCGCTCGATAGCTCCCGCGAGGGCGAGAAGTTCGGTTTCCGTAGAGCCCACAGGCACCACGTCTGTCACGAACGGGCGGCCCAGAGTCAGGGTGCCCGTCTTGTCAAAGGCGACGACCTGGGCCTTGGCAAGGCTTTCCACAACGGCGCCGCCCTTCACGAGCAGGCCATGGCGGGCTGCAGTCGAGAGGCTCGACGCGATCGCGGCCGGCACCGAGATGACCAGGGCGCATGGGCACCCGATCAGCAGCAGAGTAAGGCCGCGATAGATCCAGGTCGCCCAGTCGCCATCGAGAAGCAGGGGAGGGGCTATGGCCACGAGGGCGGCGAGCCCGACGATCAAAGGCATGTAGATCCGGGAGAACTTGTCGATGAACCGCTCGGTCGGCGCTTTCGATTCCTGAGCCTCTTCAACAAGAGCGATGATGCGCGAGATCATATTGTCCTGCGCCGTGCGCTCCACCCGCACGCGAATCGCCGCGTCGTGATTGATCGAGCCGGAGAAAATCTCGGCGCCCGGCTCCTTGAGCTTCGGTACCGACTCGCCGGTAATGGGCGATTCGTCCACGCTCGAGATGCCGTCGATCACCTTGCCGTCCGCCGGCACCCGATCGCCCGGCCGCACCAGGACAATCTGACCGATCCGCAGAGCCTCTGCGGAGACCTCGCGCAGCTGACCCGCATCGTCGACGACGGCGGTCTTGGGCACAAGAGCGCCAAGCGCTTTGATGCCCGCTCGAGCCTTGTTGGCGGCGACGCCTTCAAGCACTTCGCCGACGGCAAAGAGGAACACGACGATGGCGGCCTCTTCCGCTGCGCCGATGAACAGAGCTCCAATGGCAGCGATGGTCAGCAGCATTTGGATCGTGAAGGGAGCGCCAGCCAAGGCCGCCATAACAGCGCGCTTGGCAACGGAGGCGGCGGCAACGACGGTCGCGAGAATGAAGACCCAATAAGAGGCCTGGGGCACCACCACGCTTGCACCATAGGCCAGCACAACCAGCAAACCCGAGGTCGCAGCGACTTGAGCCTTTGGAGTTTGCCACCAGCGCGGAGCGGGCTTTTCCTTGTCCTTCGGAGCGATGGATTTGACCGGAGCCGAACCGGTGCGCAGGAGGCTTGGCTGGTAGCCTAAGTTTCGGATCTGGCTCTCAATGTCGGCACTCTTCGTTTGGGTTTGGTCGAGCACCACGGACAAGGTTTCGTTGGTGATGGAAACCTTGAGGCCGGAGACGCCCGGCAGACGCTCCAGGGCTGTGCGGATCGTGGCGGCGCAGCTGCCGCAATCCATGCCGCCGACCTTCCAGACCTGTGCATCCGCAGAGGGCGCTTGATCGTGAGCATGCTCATGTGCGGCATGGTGGTCGTGCCCGCACGCCCCATGGTCATGACCATGTTGGTGGTGGCCATGATCGTGATGGGTATGGTCGGGCTTGCGATGTCCGTGATCATGATGGTGGCTGTGCGCATGATGATCGTGGCCGCACGTCGAATGGTCGTGGTGATCGTGGCCGTGAACGGCATGAGTCACAGCCGACGGAGCCGCCTTCTTGGTCTGCAAGCGGCTCGGAACATAGCCAAGCTTGGACACGCGCTTTTCGATCTCGGCGGCTTTGGTCTTTGTCTCGTCGAGGACCAGCGTCAACGTCTCATTTGTGACGGACAAGGAAATCCCGGAGACACCCGGTAGGCGCTCGATCGCGGTGCGGATTGTCGCCGCGCAGCTGCCGCAATCCATTCCCTCAACCTTCCACATCGCAGAAGCCGCGGCGAGAGCGACATGCTCCTTCTGATGGGCGTGGCCGCGATGGTCATGATGCTCGTGGTGATCATGGCCGCAGCACGCGCCGTCGGCATGATCATGCGTGTGAGCGGCGTAATCGTGAGGGGTTTTCATCCGATACCTCATGAATGCGATTGGTTGCGGGTTGACATCGGATGCCCAACCTAATTCCTCTAGTAACTTCAGGTTCAAGAGGGAATTTCATGCCGGAGCGAACTTTTTCAATCGGCCATGTCTCATCGGTGACCGGGTGCAAGGTGGAAACGATCCGTTTCTATGAAGGCATCGGCCTGCTGCCTGAACCTGAGCGCACGCAAGGCAACCAGCGCCGCTATCTTACCAGGCATATCGAGCGCCTGAGGTTCATCCTCCATGCGCGAGAACTTGGCTTGGCTGTCGAGGCGATTCGGCAGCTCATCTCATTGAGCGAAAATCCTGCTGCACCCTGCGAGCAGGTGGACGAGATCGCGCGTCAACAGCTCCTGTTGGTTCGGTCCAAAATCGCCCGGCTGACCCAGTTGGCGGACGAGTTGGAGCGCATCGTGGCAAGCTGCAGCGGAGAGCGGATCGCGGATTGCCGGGTCATGGAGGTGCTGGCCGAACACAGCCACTGCGATCATGGGGACGGAGGCGGCAAGGTTCGGTCCCGGGCATAAAAAAGCTGCAGGCCAAAGCCTGCAGCAAGTGACCCGAGTGGGTCTCAGAGGACCACATCGCTCCGCACGGTCAGGGATCTGCCCCCTGATACGCGGAGCGTTGGGGTAGTGTAATCAGGCGTGAGCCGGGGTCGGGGTGTAGCCGGCAACCGTAATGATGTTGCTGATCTGGGCCAGATCGGCAGCGCCCTCGACAGAGACGAGGCGGGCTTCCGGATCGGCCGTCACCTTGGTGCCCGGAATCGAGCTCTCGATGGCGCTCTTGATCGTGCCAGCGCAGTGGCCGCAGGTCATGTCTTCAACCCGGACGGACAGGCCGGCGCCAGTCGCGGCCGTGGAAACTTGGTCGTTGGAATGCTGGTGGCTGCTGCACATGGGACTACTCCTTTGCAAGGGCGATGCCGGGACACTGCAGGTTTCCCACATGGGAAGGTCAAGGGCTTTTTCGGCGGTGGAGGCTGAAACTTTCGGGGCGCCAAATTTCGTCCGATCGCCGCTTGACCTTCCCCTGGTGGGAAGCTTTATGGATATGTCCGTCTCGTGATCAAAGGATTATTCCCGTGGCGGACAAGCTGTCATCCCTCACTGCCTCGACCTCGCAAACCCTCGGCATCCCTATCTCGGGAATGACCTGCGCCTCTTGCGTGGGACGCGTCGAAAAAGCTATCCGCGCCGTCGAGGGCGTCCAGAGCGTTGCGGTTAACCTCGCCACTGAGCGGGCCCAAGTGACCGCTGCCCCAGGCACCAAGCCCGAGGCAGTTCTGAATGCCATCCGGAACGCAGGTTATGAACCGCGCGAGGAGAATGCTGACCTATCGGTTCAGGGGATGTCCTGCGCATCCTGCGTCGGGCGTGTCGAGCGCGCGCTGAAGGCGGTGCCGGGCGTGCTGGACGCATCCGTCAATCTCGCGACCGAGCGGGCGCATGTCCGCTACGCGGGCGGAACTGACGTGATGGCCGCTGTCCTTGCCGCGGCCGAGAAGGCCGGTTACCCCGCCGAGCCGGTCCGCACCGACGCCGCTCAAGGCGACCGGGAGCAGGAAGCCCGCGCGGCCGAGATCAAGCGGTTGCAGCGCTCTCTCATCATTGCCGCCATCGCGACCCTCCCGCTGCTTGTCTTCGAAATGGGCATGCATCTGTTTGAAGACCTGCACCATTTCCTGGCTGCTCACATCCGCGAAGACAATATCAAGCTCATTTGCTTCGTCCTCGCCACGGTCGTTCAGTTCGGTCCCGGACGCATCTTCTATGTGAAGGGTTGGCCCGCTCTCCTGCGTGGGGCTCCGGATATGAACTCCCTGGTCATGCTCGGCACCACCACCGCCTATGGCTACTCGGTGGTCTCAACCTTCGCACCCTCCGTGCTGCCAATCGGCATGGACTACACCTACTACGAAGCTGGAGCGGTGATCGTCACCCTGATTCTGCTCGGGCGCTTCTTCGAAGCGCGGGCGAAGGGCCGTACGGGCGATGCCATCCGGCGTCTCATGACCCTGCAGGCCAAGACCGCGCGGGTGATCAAGGATGGCCGGGAGCAGGACGTGCCGGTCGATGTCGTTCGTGTCGGCGACATCGTGGTGGTTCGCCCGGGAGAGCGCGTGCCCGTGGATGGCGAAGTGATCTCCGGCTCCTCTTTCGTCGACGAGTCCATGATCACCGGTGAGCCCATCCCGGCTCAGAAGGATGTCGGCGCCAGCGTCGTCGGCGGCACGGTCAATAAGACCGGCGCATTCCAGTTCCGAGCCGCGAAGGTGGGCAGCGATACGGTGCTGGCCCAGATCGTGCGCACCGTTGAGGCCGCCCAAGGCGCCAAGCTGCCGATCCAGGCTATCGTCGACAAGGTGACGATGTGGTTCGTCCCGGTGGTCATAGCGCTGGCCGTTGTCACATTCCTGGTCTGGCTCGCCTTCGGTCCCGAGCCGGCTCTCAGCTTCGCGCTGGTCAACGCGGTGGCCGTGCTGATCATCGCCTGCCCCTGCGCCATGGGCTTGGCGACGCCGACCTCGATCATGGTGGGGACCGGTAAGGCTGCGGAGCTGGGCATCCTGTTCCGCCGGGGCGAGGCCCTGCAGGCCCTGCGCAACACGAAAGTCATCGCCCTCGACAAGACCGGAACCCTCACCAAGGGTCGTCCGGAGCTCACGGACCTCCAGGCGGCCGCTGGCTTCGCCGAGGACGACGTGCTGACCCTTGTGGCCTCCGTGGAGACCCGCTCCGAGCATCCCATTGCCGAGGCGATCGTCGCCGAGGCCCACCGGCGCGGCCTTGCTCTCGTCGAGCCCGAGGCTTTCGAGGGCAAACCCGGGTTCGGTGTCGTGGCGAATGTCGGCGGACGCGAGGTGGTGGTCGGCGCGGATCGGCTCATGGCTCAGCGCGGGCACGACCTCAGCATCTTTGCCGCAACGGCTGAGCGTTTGGCCGGGCACGGCAAGTCGCCTCTCTACGCGGCTGTGGACGGGCGCCTCGCCGCCATCATCGCCGTGTCCGATCCCATCAAGGAAACCACCCCGGCGGCCCTTGAGGCGCTTCGCGGGCTTGGGCTGCGGATCGTCATGATCACCGGCGACAACCGCCGCACGGCTGATGCGATCGCACGGACCCTGGGTGTGGACGAAGTCGTCGCCGAGGTGCTGCCGACCGACAAAGCTGATGTGGTCAAGCGCTTGCAGAGCGGCGGCGCGGCGGTGGCCTTCGTGGGCGACGGCATCAACGATGCGCCTGCGCTCGCTCAGGCCGATGTGGGCCTTGCCATCGGCACCGGCACCGACATCGCCATTGAAAGTGCGGATGTGGTGCTCATGTCGGGCGACCTGCGCAACGTGCCGAACGCCATCGCCCTTTCACAGGCGACAATCCGCAACATCGCGCAGAACCTGTTCTGGGCTTTCGGCTACAACGCCGTGCTGATCCCTGTGGCCGCGGGAGCGCTCTATCCCACGTTCGGGATCCTGCTCTCCCCGATGGTGGCCGGCCTGGCCATGGCGCTCTCCAGCGTGAGTGTGCTCGGTAACGCCCTGCGCCTGCGCAGCTTCTCCCCGCCCGTGAAGACCGGGGAGGAGCGGCGGACGGTCCTGCGCCCGATGCCGGCCGAGTAAGGGGCAAGATCGTCATGAGTTTCACCGTCACCGTCGCGAACACCTCCTCAACGTTGGAGGTTGCTGAGGACACCACGATCATCCAGGCCGCCGTAGCCTCCGGTGTCGCCTATCCGTACGGATGCCAGGTTGGCCGCTGCGGGACTTGCAAGTCCCGCCTTATCGAGGGCGAGGTTGATCTCCTTCCGCATACCCCGTTCTCCCTGACGGAGAAGGACAAACAATCAGGCTTTATTCTCGCCTGCCGAGCCCGACCGCGCTCCGACTGCACCGTTGCCTGGCTCGGAAGTGACACGGCCAACCATCCCCTGCGCCAGGAGGTGGGACGGGTGATCTCTCTGGAGCGCGCAGCGCCGGACATCACAATCGTCCGGATCCAGCTCGAGTCAGAAGCGTCGCTCCAGTTCTCCGCAGGACAGTACGCTGAGTTGACGTTCCCGGGCTGTCCGCCACGGCACTACTCCATGGCCAGCCAGCCGGGCTCGGACACGCTCGAGTTCCACATCCGGCATGTTCCGGATGGTTCAGCCAGCAGCTACGTGGCTCGAGACCTGACGGCGGGCGATCCGGTCCTCCTGCGCGGCCCTATCGGCACGGCTCATCTGCGTCCGCGCCAGACTGGGCCCATTGTCGCGGTGGCCGGCGGGTCGGGGTTGGCACCGATCCTGTCGATCCTTGGGGCGGCCGCCTCCCTCCGGCTGAGCCAACCCATCCGTCTGTATTTTGCAGCCCGGACAAGAGAGGACCTCTATCGGGAGCAGCAGATCCGAGCCCTGACAGAGAGTCACCCGAACATCGTCTATACGCCGGTCGTAGCCAACGAGGGCGAGGGCGGAAACCGGGAGCGCCTGCGGCGGATCCTCGAGCAGGAGCTGGCAGACCTCCGCGGGTGGCTCGCGTACCTCGCCGGTTCGCCGCAACTGGTGGACGGGGTCACGGAAATCCTCGTGCGCCAAGGGCTCGCCCCTGAGCACTGCCATGCCGATGCCTTCTTCACAGCGGCCGAGAAGGCAAGCATTCTAGAAGCTTCCTAATGTCTGATGACGAGTGTAGGCGATGAACATCGGTGAAGCAGCACAAGCCTCTGGCGTATCGGCCAAGATGGTGCGGTATTATGAGAGGATCGGGCTCATCCGTCCCGCGACGCGGACGGAGAGCGGCTACAGGGTCTACGGCGATGAGGATGTCCATACCCTGCGGTTCATCCGGCGATCGCGAGGCCTAGGCTTCTCGATAGAGGAGACGGCAGAGCTATTGGCCCTCTGGCGCGACAGGGAGCGCGCGAGCGCGGACGTGAAGTCCTTTGCACTTAAGCATGTGAGGGATCTGGAGGCCAAGATCGAGTCCCTGCAGTCCATGTGCCGGACGCTCCGGCATCTGGCAGGCAACTGCCACGGCGATAGCCGGCCCGATTGTCCGATCCTGGACGACATCGCAGCCTTCGGGCCCGGCGATAAGAAAGAGGCGAAACGCACGAAGGCCATGCCAACCTGCAACCATTCGCACTGATACGCCAATTGCTGTTCGCGAACGGCAGGAGGCGCTTGGGCGGCCCCTCCTGTTGAAGACCTGAGAACCCTCACGAAGGTCCCGCAAGGTGATGTCGAGCCGCGTGCAGCGGCGATCCTCCCAGGGCCAGACGCGCACTCGATAGAATATCGTTTCACACCGAGCCCTCCGGTTCTCTGCTGCGCTCGACATAAACTCTCTCGGCGGACTGTTGCTTTAGGCTGCAGCGGAAGAATCCCGCGACAGGGTTCAGGTCTGTCCGACCGCGTCAGTGACCGTTTCACTGCGACAAAGACAATCGGGACAGGGCATTCTCCCGCGGCGCAGACCATGCATGAACCCGCTCAACGGGCATCATCCGCAGATGTAACGGACGTGGCAGGGTCTGGCTTGGACGCGGCGGCACCACGGACGTAGACCCTTGCTACCCTACAGGTTCCCGATCTGGTGAAAATATGGGCGGTTTTTGCCGATGTGCCTAAATTGTTCAAGCCATGTGCTGCTTGCATAAGCAAGCCGCATCCTGGACGCTTCTTTTTTGCACCGCAGCGAGTAGATGTCTGTTCAACAATTCATTGGTCCTGATCGGCAGATCCGAACCCCTTACCCGGTGTTCCGGCAAGGTCCGCCGCAGGTTATGCAGCGTTATCAAAGGCAGCAGACATCATGTTTCTTTCGGTCATCCTCGGCAGGATCCGCACCTCGGCCAAGCGCTGGAAGGCAGCTCGCGAATTGCGCAGCCTCAACTGCCGTGAGCTCTCGGAACTCGGTCTGACCCGGGGGAGCTCTCAGACCTACGCCGGAGGTGCTGCATGGAAGAGCCTGCAGCAGATCGTGCTGGAAAGCCGCTAATCCGGCACCTTGGGTTCGGGTTCCGCCGAGCCCGTATGTAATAGAGTTCTCAGCAACGAACGGGAGGCTGATCCGCCATCAGCCTCCCATTTTATTTCTGGGCCTTCGAAAGGGTGCGGCGGCCTATGAGATACCGCCGATGTGAAAAGTCTTCGTCGCCAGATACTCCTCGATCCCAAGGTGGGACCCTTCGCGGCCAATGCCCGACTGCTTGATTCCTCCGAACGGGGCAACCTCCATCGACACGGAGCCCGTGTTGAGCCCGACCATACCGACCTCAATGCGTTCGGCGACGCGCCAGGAGCGGTTGAGATCGTTGGTGTAGAAGTAGGAGGCGAGGCCATAGGGCGTGTTGTTGGCCATGCGGATCGCCTCGTCCTCCGTCTCGAAGCGGAACAGCGGCGCAACAGGCCCGAAGGTTTCCTCCTGCGCCAGCCTCATGTCCCATCCGGCGTCCGTGAGGACAGTGGGCTCGAAGAACCGGCCGCCGAGCGGATGACCCCTGCCGCCGACCACGGCGCGCGCTCCCTTGTCGAGCGCATCCGTGACATGCTCCCGCACCTTGGTCACCGCCGCACCGTTGATCAGCGGACCAATCGTGGCATCGCTGCTCAGGCCGTTTCCAACCCGAAGCGCCTTGACCGCTTCGCTGACCCGCCCGGCGAAGGCATCATAAATCTTGGCATGAACGAGAACCCGGTTTGCGCAGACGCAGGTTTGGCCCCCGTTCCTGAACTTGCTAGTCATCAGGCCGGCCACCGCCGCATCCAGATTAGCATCTTCGAACACGATGAAGGCGGCATTGCCACCGAGTTCCAGGCTCACACGCTGGATGTTGTTCGCAGCCTGCTCCATCAGCAGTCGGCCAACCTTGGTTGACCCAGTAAACGAGATCTTGCGCACCGTCGGATTGCCCGTCAGCTCCGCACCGATCTCCTGCGGCATGCCGGTGACGACGTTAAAGACGCCGGCCGGAATGCCTGCCCGCTCAGCCAGGGCCGCAAGAGCCAGGGCCGAGAAGGGCGTCAGCTCCGACGGTTTCACGATGATGCTGCAGCCCGCCGCTAAGGCGGGCGCGCACTTACGCGTGATCATCGCATTGGGGAAATTCCACGGCGTGATCGCGGCGCATACGCCCACCGGCTGTTTGAGCATGATGATGCGGCGGTCGGCTGTGGGGGCCGGGATGGTTTCGCCATAGACGCGCCGCGCCTCCTCAGCAAACCAGCGCACGAAGCTGGCGCCGTACTGGATCTCACCGCGCGCCTCGGAGAAGGGCTTGCCCTGCTCCAGGGTCATGATCGCGGCCAGCTCCTCGACATTGTCCAGGATGAGCTGGTTCCAGCGCAACAGCAGGTCGGCTCGCTCCGCCGCACTCGTTGCCCTCCACCGGTCTAAGGCCTCCTCGGCAGCACGGATGGCATCGCGCGTGTCCACGCCGGCAAGGTCGGGAACATGCCCGATGATCTCGCCCGTGGCGGGGTTGTCGACGGGGATCGTCCGGCCTGATTTTGCTGAGATCCACTGTCCGCCGACATAGGCCTGGGTTCGGAATAGGGGTGTATGAGTGATATCCATGTCGTTCCCGCTCCTCAAGGTTTGTCCATGCTACCGAGGTCGGACGAAAGAGGATTCTTAATTTGATCGCACGACAGTAGGAACACGAGGAAATCGACGTCACTTCAGCAGATTCAGCAACGGCCAAGACGCGATCATGCCGTGACCGGGTGCAATATTCATGAACAACAGGACGACCATTCAATCACGGCAGGTCGAGGCATTCCGAGCGGTCATGCTCACCGGCAGTATGACGGCCGCGGCTGACATGCTCTACATCACTCAGTCCGCCGTCAGTCGCCTCATCCGGGATTTCGAGGCCCATCTTGCCCTGCGGCTCTTCGAGAGGCGTGGATATCAGGTCATCCCCACGCCCGACGCCGTTACGCTCCTCGCGGAGGTTGAACGATCCTTTGTTGGCCTTTCGCGAATTGCGGACATGGCCAAGGCGATCAAAACAAACCAGGCCGGATCGTTGCGCATCGCTGCCATGCCCGTCCTGATGAGCGGCGCGCTGCCTCGCTTCGTCGCCGCGTTCATGCGCGACAGACCGAATGTGCACGTCTCTCTCGTCGGCCTGCCCTCTCACCTCGTCGTTGAAGCCGTGACGGCAGGCCAGGTGGATCTCGGATATGCGGACAAGCCGATCGAGCAGCCGCTTCTCGACATTGAGAGCTTCGAGGCGGCGGCGGTCGTGATCATGCCCGAGCATCACAGACTTGCGGCACAGGAGAGTGTTGCGCCCGCCGATCTTACCGGCGAGGCCCTGATTAGCGTCTCGACGAGAACGCTGTTCCGGTCGCGTATCGATGCGGCTCTCGCCGACGTCGCCCATCGCATCGTCGCGGAGGCGACGCTCGCGCAGATCGCCTGCCTGTTGGTGAGCGAGGGGGCGGGCCTCAGCATCGTCAGCCCGTACGCGGCCGAGGAATTTCTCGGGCGGGGGCTGGTGGCGCGGCCGTTCACCACACGGATCGAGGCGGGTTTCATCTCCCTCCGCTCGCAGCAGCGTCCGGCCTCGGCCCTCGCCAGCACCTTCCAAGCCGGGTTCGCAGCCCATGCCCGCCGATGGCGGTCCTAGGAGAGAAATTGCCGGCCATCACATTCGCGCATGCATGCAGAAGCAAATGAAAATTGACGGGATGCAGATGCAATGGGAACACAATGAGCCATGGCACTTCAGGAGGGCGAACGAATGACCGACAGGGACGTCTTGATCGTTGGCGGTGGTCTTCTGGGTGCCTCCATCGCCTGGGGGCTCGCCCGCTTGGGGTTACGCGTCGCCGTGCTGGACGAGGGTGACACCGCTTTCCGCGCTGCTCGGGCCAATTTCGGGCTTGTTTGGGTGCAAGGCAAAGGCCTGGGCAAGTCGGAATATTCAAACTGGACCCAAGCCTCGGCGGCACTTTGGCCGCGTCTTTCGGACGAACTGAAGCGGGAGACGGGGATCGATCCGGGCTTCAGTCAGCCCGGAGGCTTTTCCATCCGCCTCACCGAAGTGGAACTGCAGCGTAGCATCGATGCCATGGACACCCTGCAGAGCCAGCCGAACATTACCCGGTATCCATACGAGATCCTGAACCATCGCGAGACGAAAGCCCGCCTGCCGGCGATCGGCCCCACCGTGGCGGGCTCGATCTATAGCCCGCTTGACGGCCATGCCAATCCCTTGCGCCTGTATCGCGCGTTTCACGCAGCGCTGCACAGGATGGGAGCCGCCTATCTGCCGGACCATCATGTCGAGCGGATCAGCCATCAGGACGGCGCCTTCACTGTGGAGGGTCCGTGGGGCACCCTATCGGCGGGACGGATCGTGCTCGCGGCCGGCATCGGCAATACTCGTCTCGCGCCGATGGTCGGTCTCAACGTGCCGCTGGTGCCGAGCCGCGGCCAGATTATCGTGACGGAAAAGACGGTGCCGTTCCTGCACCATCCGGTGGGCAATATCCGGCAGGTGGACGAGGGCGGGGTGATCATCGGGGAGAGCAAAGAGGCGACGATGGATCATCAACGTCCGCGGGCTCCCGTCACGGCCGTGTTGGCTGATCGGGCCATGCGCATGTTTCCGATTATCGGCGAGCTCAACGTGGTGCGGATCTGGGCGGCGTTCCGGATCATCACGCCTGATGGGTTTCCGATCTACGAGCAATCCCGCAGCTGCCCGGGCGCCTTCGCGGTGGCCTGCCATTCCGGCGTCACCCTCGCCGCCAACCATGCTTTCACCCTCGCGGGGCACATCGCCCAAGGCGCAATCCCCGCGAGCCTGGCCACGTTCTCCTCGGAGCGGTTCGATGTTTCGGCGGCTGCCTGATCACCAGGGTGATTTCGTCACCTTCACGTTCGACGGGATACCCCTCACGGCTTCCAAGGGCGACACCGTTGCGGCTGCCCTTCTCGCGGCAGGGGTCATGCGGTTCCGTACGACGCCGGTCTCAGGGGCCGAGCGCGGCCCCTATTGCATGATGGGGGTTTGCTTCGAGTGCCTCGTGACGATCGATGGGCGCAGCAACCGACAGGCGTGCCTTACAACGATCGAGGACGGAATGCGGGTGGAGACGCAGCACGGAGCCGCCACATATTCGATGGGGACCTCCGCATGAGCGTGCATTGCGTGAACGTCGTGTCCGACTTGGCGGAGATCTATGATCTGCTGGTCGTCGGGGCTGGCCCCGCCGGACTCAGCGCGGCCGCTGTTGCCGCGGAGTGCGGCCTGAGCGTCCTGCTCTGCGACGAGAACAACAGTCCCGGCGGCCAAATCTACCGGGGCATCATGGAGGCAAGCGCTGCCGCCAAGGCGCGCTTGGGCAAGGACTACGCTGCCGGTGAGGCGATCATCACTCGGTTTCTCGCATCGTCCGCTGGCTACGCCGCGCGGGCGAGCGTGTGGAGCCTTGCACCCTACGAGCCTGAAGTGGGTGAGGCCTCGGGCCTGGAGGTGGGCGTTTCCCTCGCGGGAGCCGCGCGCCTGATCCGGGTTCGCCGGGCCATCCTCGCGACCGGCGCGCTGGAGCGGCCCTTTCCGATCCCAGGCTGGACGCTGCCGGGCGTCATGACCGCGGGCTCCGCCCAGATCGCTATGAAGACAGCTGGATTGGTGCCAAGCGGACGGACGGTCATCGCAGGCACGGGCCCGCTTCTGTATCTTCTCGCAGCCCAGTTGATCGACGCGGGCACCTCCGTGATTGCGGTGATCGATACCACACCGAACGGCAACAGGAGGCGGGCTTTGGCGCATGCCTTCGATTTTGCCCGGTCTGCCTATGGGCTGAAAGGCGCGAGGCTGCTCGCGGGGGTTCGCCGCCGTGCCCGCGTGATCCGGAACGTCACCGCACTCGAGGCAACTGGCGATGGCCGTCTGGCGGAGGTGATGGTGACCCATGGGGGAGAAACCGAGCGCCTGCCGGCGGATCTGCTGCTGTTGCACCAGGGCATCGTTCCCAACCTCAACCTGTCCTTGGCCTCAGGCTGCGCTTCGCAATGGAACGAGTGCCAGGCAACGTTCACGCCCACCATCGACGAATGGTGTCAGACCTCGGTGGCGGACATCGCGATCGCCGGCGACGCTGGCGGAATTATCGGGGCGGAAGGCTCCGCCCTGCATGGCGCCCTCGCTGGGCTGGCGGCCGCCTGGCGCTCGGGCGGATTGAGCGAGGCGGAGCGGGACAAACGCGCCGCGCCCGTCCGCGCCAGGCTTCGAATGGCGCTTCGTGGACGGTCCTTCATCGATGAACTGTTCCGGCCTGGTGACGATTTCCGTATTCCGGCTCGTCCTGAGACGATCGTCTGCCGCTGCGAAGAAGTGACGGCCGGTGCGATCAGGGCGACCATGCCCCTCGGCGTGCGTGGCCCTAATCAGATGAAGGCCTATCTCCGGTGCGGCATGGGGCCGTGCCAAGGTCGTCTGTGCGGGCTCACCGTCACCGAAATCATCGCGCAGGAGCGCGGCGTCGCGCCGGGAGAGGTGGGCTACTACAACGTGAGGACGCCCATCAAACCCGTGACGCTCAAGGAACTCGCGGCTCTGCCCCAATCGGACAGCGCGATCAAGGCAGTGGCTGGTTTCGTCGAGAAGCCGGTTTCGGCAAGTCACCCTCGAACTCAAGAATAGAACATGATCAATCGGCATATTCAAACACCCATCATGCACCGTGTCCTCGGGCGAGACGGCCTCGGGTTCATTGCAGGCACGACGGCGGATGACGTGTCCGTCGGCATGCGAGGGCAGACGGAGCAGATCCTCGCCAAGTTCGACCGATTCCTGGCCGAGGCTGGAACGGACAAGTCACGTCTCCTGTCCGTCACGATCTTCATCACCGAGTTCGATCAGAAGCCGGAAATGGACCTTGCCTGGAAGGCTTGGTTGGCGCCCGAGACCTTTCCCACGCGTGCGACCGTCGGCGTGTCGAATCTGGGAAAGGGTACCGTGATTGAAATGACCGCGACGGCCGCGAAGTAGATCCGACGTCAAACAGGCTGCATCAGGAATGCCTGATGCAGCCTGTCGCGTTTGCAGGCACCGGAGCGCTAGGTCTTCAGGACCGCAATCACGGCTTGGGCGACTTCCTCAGTCGTGGCCTGGCCTCCAAGATCAGGAGTGCGCACCCGCCTCTGGCGGGTCACGTCCTCAATCGCCCTCACAATGGCTTGCGCGGCAGAGGCTTCCCCGAGGTGCTCAAGCATGAGAGCGCCGGCCCAGATCGTGGCCAGGGGGTTGGCAATTCCGCGCCCGGCGATATCGGGCGCGGATCCATGCACCGGCTCGAACATGGAGGGAACGCCCCCTTCCGGATTCACGTTGGCCGATGCCGCGAAGCCCAGGCCGCCCTGAATGGCGGCTCCGATATCCGTAAGGATGTCGCCGAACAGGTTAGTGGCAACGACCACATCGAGGGTCTGCGGATGAGTGACGAACCGCGCTGCGATCGCGTCCACATGGTAGCGCGTGACCTCCACGTCCGGGTACTCGGCCGCAAGGGCGTCCGTCACCTCGTCCCAGAACACCATGGAGTGCTTCTGAGCGTTGGACTTGGTGACCGACGCGAGGCGCCTCTTGCGGGTGCGCGCCATCTCGAATCCGTACCGGAGGATGCGTTCCACGCCACGACGCGTGAATACGGACGTCTCCACCGCCACCTCATTCGGCGTTGCCATATGAACCCGCCCGCCGGCGCCGCTGTATTCGCCTTCCGTGTTCTCGCGGATGCACAGGATGTCGAAGCCTCCCGCGCGCAGGGGGCCTTCCACGCCGTCGAGAAGACGGTGCGGGCGGGAGTTGACGTACAGGTCAAAGGCCTTGCGGATCGGCAGGAGCAGCCCGTGCAGCGAGACCGAGTCCGGCACCCGCGCCGGCCAGCCCACCGCACCAAGATAGATGGCGTCGAATGCCCGCAGTTGCTCAATGCCATCGTCCGGCATCATGCGGCCATGCTGGAGGTAGTAATCGCAGGACCACGGAAAGGTCTGGCTTTGCAATCGGAAGCCGAACCGTTCGGACGCGGCTGTCAGGACGCGCCAGCCGCCATCGAGGACCTCTGTCCCAATTCCATCGCCCGGGATCAGCGCGATTTTATAGGATTTCATTCAATGTCTCTCGGCGTCACGAAGGAACTCTCAGAATGCCCCAGACCTTGCGGACCTGCTCCTCGCTGAGCCAGCTGCACTTCGCGCCCTTCGGGACGAGGAAAATGGAATCTGGCCCGAACGTGGTTGCCCGTCCCTGATCATCCGTGATGCGAACGCTGCCCTCAAGGATGTGCATCAGTTCGTAATGCGCATAGACCATCGGCGCTCGGTGATAAGGCGTCGAATCCCAAACTCCCGCGCTCCAGTGGCGCGTCGGCGTTGCATAGAGCGTGTTGTTGCGGCAGGACGGGGTTTCGCTCAAGAGAAGCTCCGCCGCAGGGCTCCCGGAAGGGGAGAGCGGGACGTCGGGATCAACGAAGATGACGTCAGCGCCGCTGGGCCCCTCCTCAGCGCGATAGCGCATAAAAGCGAGCTTCGCATGGTCTGCTACGCTCCAGCGAAAGGATCCACCCTTCGGCACGATCAGGCTGCTCCCAGCCTGTAAACTGGCGCGACCCTCCTTTCCTTCGATGTCGATCTCGCCGGCGAGCACGACCAGCAACTCGTGCTGCGAAACATCATCGGACATGCCTTCGCCAGCCGGAAGCAGATACCAGCCCACGTCGAGATTCGGGTCATCGATGGCGAGGCTCTGACGGAAGCGTGCGAAAGAATCCGCTCGATTGGCGGGATCATTCTGGGCAATCGGCGTCGTGGCTTTGGGCGCCGACGCGCGAAGATCGGTGTAGGTGGGATGCATGGCGGTGCGCCTCAGGAACGTGGGGCGATGGAAATGCGCCCGAGAGAACGGACGCGGATTCGAAATCGGAGGGTCCGGCAGCCCCAAAAGAGTGCTGCCGGGCCGTTTAACGTGCTCGCTCAGTTGAGCGACAGAGATGGGGTGAGCACATAATAGTTGAGCGGGTGGGACTTGAAGTTCTTCACCTTGGTCGAATACGCGTCGTAGGAGGTCTCGTGAATGAGGAAGACCGTCAGCGCCTCCGACTGGACCTTCTTGGCGATGTCACCATACATCGTCAGCCGCTTCTCTGGTTCAGGGGTTGCGTAAATCGCCGCGAGCTTTGCGTCCATTTCCGGAGTGCAGTATTGCGAGATGTTGAAAGCGCCCTTGCATCTGTAGTCGGCGTTGAGATAGCTCGCTGGCTCGGCTGCATCAGTCAGGTAGCCCCGGGACATCAAGCCCATGTCATAGTTGCCGGACAGCATGTCGGGCTCGATGGCGTTGTATTCCGCCACCTTGATGTCAACCTGGATGCCAATGTTCTTGAGCATCTCCTGAATGACTGCCGCCACGTCCTTCAACTCCGTCTTGTTCGAATAGGCCAGAAGATTCACCTTGAGGGTACCAGGCTTCACCCCGGCCTCCTCGAGGAGCGCCTTGGCTTTTTTGACGTCATAGGCCGGCTTCAGGTCTTTCGGCGCCCACGGATCCGTGGAGACGAACGGTCCCACGGCCGGTTGCACTGCACCCTCGTACACCGCCGCCGCGAGGGCGGAAGTGTCGATGGCAGCCTGAATCGCTTGGCGCACCTTGATGTTGTCGAAGGGGGCCTTCTTGGTGTTCATCAACAGCATGGTGGTGCGCGGGGCGTTGACCGCCTCAAGCTTGACCCCCGGCGTGGTCTTCAGCTTGCTTACGATCCAGGGCGGGATCAAGCGAGCGATATCCGTCTCACCGGTGCGGATCTGGGTCGCACGGGTGTTTGCGTCGGAGATGAAGCGGATTTCGGCACCGTCCAGAGCGGGCTTCCCGCCCCAGTAGTTCTCATTACGCTTGACGGTCGCGCGGGTTGGGTCCACCTCGGTAAAAATAAACGGTCCCGTACAGGCGTTGATCGGGTTGATCTTGCCGTCCTTGTAGGCGGATGGGGACAGAATTGATGTGGCAGGGCTTGCCATCTGCAGGGGCAGCAGCACCGAGGGCTCAAGGGTGGTGATCTTGACGACCTTGTCGCCGACCGCCTCGACCGACTTGATCACCTTGGGCGAAAAGGCGCGCGCCGGCATTGCGGCCTTCAGGAGATTGTTGAGCGCATTGGCCACGCTTTCCCCGTTCAGGGGCAGTCCGTCCTGAAACTTCACGTTGTCCCGAAGGGTAAACTCCCAGGTGGTCGGCGCGGTCTGGGTCCACGATGTTGCGAGGGAGGGCTGAAGGGTATTGTCGAAGCCGATCCGCGCAAGGCTCTCGTAGCAGCCCGAGCGACTGCCGACGAAAGCATCGTCCGAGGCCATCTCCCAGCCCGTTTTGGGGCTCCACCAGTCGACCAAGCGGATCGTGTTGGAGCCAGCCGTCTGAGCAAAGGCTGATGTTGAGAGCGTTGCCGCGCAAACTGCGAACGCGAGTCTATGAGTGCGCATGTTCCCCATTCCTTCTGTGGTCGCGGCAGATGCCCAGAGGCACCGCCCGGCGTGAGTGAACCGCATCGCTTCAATGTTCTAGCGCGTCCGTGATGGTCGGACCATCTGTTCGCCGGGGCTCCCGCCGCAGGTCGTCATCGGCATGGATGCGGGGGCGCACCGGATGACAGGTTCTTTTCGCAGAACTTCTATCTCTCCCGACGATGCGAAACGCCGGTATTGAGCGACCTTCCCCTATGGGAAGGTCAAGTATTTTCAGCATCGTCTTGATAATTCAGCTGAAACTGCTGCTGAGGGCTAGGTTGAAAGACAGTTATGCTAAAGTGTGTTGCCGCCAAGGGTAAAACACCTGATCGGCCGACCACAAATCAGCTCCTCTCCCGGCAATCCGCCTAAATATTCCTAGAGTTGACAGTGCATCAAGGAGCCCTGTCCAGCTCGGAGGAAGTCCTACCCATTGTGCGAACCGGCTCGGGACGAGTGGGGTGGAGCGCCGCATGCGCCGCAGCTCTTCGCCTTTCGTTGCGCATACTTGGCGGGCGTTCACCGCGGCAACGCGACGGACCAGTGGGGTCAGGCGCATGAGCGCCCGCGCGGCAACGGTTTGAACCAAGTCCTCGCGGACGAGGAGATCGGCCGTCGAGACGTCTGCGCCGGGGCAGATACGAGGACAGGCAGCGCCCAGAGAGCCCTGCCTGCCGTTGCGCGGAGTGAACTTGCCAATCAGTTGATGGAGAGTGTCGGCGTCAGCGCAATGTAGTTCAGTGGGTGCGGCTTGTAGTTCCTCACCTTCGCCGAGTAAGCATCGTAGAGCGTTTCATGCACGAGGAAGATCGTGAGCGCATCGGCCTGCACCTTCTTGGCGATCTCCTGATACATCGGCATCCGCTTCTCCGGTTCGCCCGTCTGATAGATCGCCTTGATCTTCGCATCCATCTCCGGGTCGCAAAAATGCGAGATATTGAACCCGCCGCCGCAGGTGTAGTCGGCGTTGAGGTAGCTCGCCGGCTCGGCCGCGTCGGTCAGATAGCCGCGGGACATGAGAGCCATGTCGTAGTTCCCCGCCAGCATGTCAGGCTCGATGGCGTTGTATTCCGCCACCTTCACGTCGACCTGAATGCCGATGGACTTCAGCTGTTCCTGGATCACGGCCGCCACGTCCTTGAACTCCACCTTGGACGAATAGGCGAGCAGATTGACCTTCAGCGACTCAGGCTTCACGCCTGCCTCGGCCAGCAGGCCCTTGGCCTTCGCAACGTCATAGGTGGGCTTCTGGTCCTTGGGCCCCCACGGGTCCGTGGGCGGGAACGGGCCCGTGGCAGGTTGAACCAGCCCCTCATAGACTGCGGCGGCGAGTCCCGCCGTGTCGATTGCCGCTTGGACGGCTTGGCGGACCTTGATGTTGTCGAAGGGAGCCTTCTTGTTGTTCAGCAAGAGCATGGTCGTGCGTGGCGCATTAACCTGCTCGAGCTTGATGTTCGACGACTTCTTGAGCGTCGTGGCCACCAGTGGGGGAATCATGCGCGCAACGTCCGTTTCACCCGAACGAACTTGGGTCGCGCGGCTGTTCGCGTCGGTGATGAAGCGGATCTCAGCGCCAGCCAGCACGGGCTTGTTGCCCCAATAGCTGTCATTACGCTTGACGGTCATGCGCTGGGTGGGGTCGACCTGCGTGATGGTGAAAGGGCCCGTGCAGGCATTGATTGGGTTGATCTTGCCGTCCTTGTACGCGGCGGGTGAGAGGATTGTGGTGGCCGGGCTTGCGAGCTGCAGCGGCAGAAGCACAGAAGGCTCATTGGTGGTGATTCGCACCACCTTGTCGCCGACCGCCTCGACCGACTTGATCATTTTCGGCGAGAAGGCGCGAGCCGGCGTGGCAGCCTTGAGAAGGTTGTTCAGCGCGTTAGTGGCATTGGCCGCATTGAGGGGCTCGCCGTCCTGGAATTTCACGTTGTCGCGCAGGGTGAACTCCCAGGTGGTCGGGGAGGTCTGCGTCCACGAGGTCGCGAGCGATGGCTGCAGCTTGAGATCGAAGTCGACGCGGGTCAGGCCTTCGTAGCAGCCGGCGCGGCTTCCAAGATAGGCGTCATCGGACGCCATGTCCCACCCGGTCCTCACCTGCCAGGCATCGACGACGCGAATGGTGTTCCCGCCGGCGTTCTGTGCAAGCGCCGGCCCCGAGAGGAGTGCGGCCAAAGTGACTGCCAACGCATCGATACGCATGTTCCCGATCCTTCCGTTATTGCTGTGAATGCACTGCATTCACAGGTGTGAGCACGAGCATGGTCGCCACGCTTTTGGCCCCTTTGGGCCGCCAATCTGGTGTGGCGCGTTTTGGACGCTCACCTCTCCCAACCATACTGACCGCCGTCATCGAGCCACCTTGCCATCCGGCGAGGTCAAGAAATTCTGCAGACGTTTACGTCGCTTAGCGACAAGTGCTGCCGGACACGCTTTCGCTGGACGGCTATGCTTGACGAAGTGGCGTCAGAGCGCCCGCGATGCCGCAAATGGCCTTCCTTGCCCCCGGTCGTTGCCGCTCAAGGGCGACTCCTCCCCTTGCCTGGCCTCAAGCAGTGGCATGTATGCCCTGCGGCCGAAGGGCCCGGGTCACGTCCAAGCCCGGATCATCCCCGGTAGAGGCCGTTGCGGTACCTTCCTCCAAGTGATCCCAGAACTGGCATCGCACCTGATGGTCGTGGCTTGCCTCGACGAATTGCTGAACGTTGTGTGAGCAGACATCCCGCGCATAGATGCATCGGGTGTGGAAGCGGCATCCGGAAGGAGGGTTGAGCGGGCTCGGTGCCTCGCCCTTCAGGAGCCCGGCCGACGAGTTCAGGCCGCTTTCCTCCAGCATGGAGGAGGCGATCAAGGCGCGCGTGTACGGATGCCGGGGATTCTCGAACAGTTCGTCGCGGTCCGCGATCTCGACGATCTGGCCGAGATACATCACCGCAATCCGGTCGCACATATAGCGCATCACCCGCAGGTCATGCGAGATCATCAACATCGTCAGCGAAAATCGTCGCTTCAGATCCGTCAGCAGGTTGAGGATTTGAGTCCGCATCGAAGCATCAAGAGCGGACGTCGGTTCGTCGCAGACCAGGAACCAGGGCTTGAGCAGAAGGGCCCGACCGATCACGACGCGCTGCAGCTGACCACCAGAACACTGTTTCGGGTAGCGGTCGTAGAACGAGGCATCCAAGCCCACGTCACTCAGCATCCGCAGCACGAGGTCCCGACGCTCTCGCGCATGACCAATGCCATGCTGCGCTAAAGGAACCTCCATGCTCTGGCCAATCTTCATGCGAGGATCGAGAGCGGCAAACGGGTCCTGGAACACAAGTTGCATGGTGCGCCGCATGCGCCGCAACTCTTCACCTTTCATCGCCAGGATGTTGCGGGCATCCACCCTGGCAACGCCATTGGTGGCCGGCGTCAGGCGCATGAGCACCCGCGCGATCGTGCTTTTGCCGCAGCCGGACTCCCCGACGAGGCCAAGAATTTCACCCTCCTTGATCGTGAAGGAGACGCCATCGACCGACTTGACGGAACGGCCTCTCGGAAAGCCGGGAACCGGATAGTGCTTCACCAGATCCTGCACCACGACGAAGGGCTCAGTCTGATCCGTCCCTTTGTCTCGCGAGAGATTGCGCTCGATGGGATCATACAAGGTCATGGCCTGCGTTCCTCATGGACAGCGGAATGGGCGCCATCGGTTTTAACGGCCCAGCATCGCGCCTTGCAGCAGTCGTTGTAGGCATCGAGTGCCGGTTCGAGACGGGTGCAGCGCTCGTGAAGATTGCCTGTCGCGGCAGTGGCGCACCGGGGAAGGAATCGGCACCCCTGGTCGAGGTCGCGTGCTTGGGCCGCACCGCCTGGGATCGAGAAAAGATGACCTTCCTCGTCCGCCTTCAAGAGTGAGCACTGAATCAGCGCCTTCGTGTAGGGATGCCGAGGCGCCTTCAAAATCTGCTGGGTTGGCCCTTCCTCGACGATCCGACCCGAGTACATAACGGCGACCCGATCAGCCAAGGCGGACACAATGGAGAGGTCATGGGTGATGAGCAGGACGGCCAGCTTACGCTTGCGCCGCTCGTCGTCTAGGAGCTTGAGGATCTGAGCCTGAACGGTGACGTCGAGTGCGGTCGTCGGCTCATCCGCGATCAGAAGATCGGGATTGGCGCTCAGAGCGGCGGCAATCATCACGCGCTGAGCCATGCCGCCTGACAACTCGTGAGAGAAGCAGTCCACACGGGCACCGGGATCAGGAATGCCGACCTCGCTCAAGAGTTCCAAGACGCGTGCCCTGGCTGTGGTGCGATCGACATGGCGATGAACTCTGATGGGCTCGGCGACTTGGGTTCCGACACGTGAGGTCGGGTCGAGCATCGCCTGAGGCTGCTGGAACAGCATCGCGATCCGGCCGCCACGGAGATGATTCAACTGCCGCTGAGACATCGTGAGGATGTCTTCACCGTCGAACCTGATCGTGCCGGCGGTCGTCGCGAGACCTGTGGGAAGGAGCTGCATCAGCGAAAGAGCCGTCATGCTCTTGCCGGACCCTGACTCGCCCACCAGAGCGACGACCTCTCCGGCGTTGATGCGCAGGCTGATCCCGTCAATGATCGGCTTGACGTTCGGAGCGTCGGGCACCGCCACCTGAAGATTGTGGATCTCCAGCAACGGTTCGCCTGGACGAGGATTGGTCTCGGCGGCCGAAGTGCTCTTTTCGATGATCACGAAAGCCTCCTCTGGTTTGCTTTCGGGCGGTGGTTCGGTCAGGCAGCCTCTGATCCTTGCCGAGCTGCATTTGCTTTGCGCAGGATGCGAATGGGATCCCCGAAGTGACGGGAGAGTTCCCGCAACGTTGCGGCGACATCATCGCCCGCGATCAGGTTCGCCAGCAGCTCGTGCTCCTCGACCAAAGCCTTGCTGCTCCGATAGCCCCCCATGAGCATATGCATGCACAGCTTCGTCTCGGCCTGAACGGTGGCGTACATCCGCGACAGGCGGAAACTTCCAGCGGATTCAACGAGCTCACGGTGGAAGGCGAGGTCAATATCAGCCACCTGCAGCCAGCTTCCCTGAGTGACCGTCTTCTCCATCTGCTTGGCGATCTTCATCAGAGCCAGATGGATATCCTTGCGGTCCGGACGAGCCATGATCCTTTGGACGGCCGCACCCTCGATTGCTTCGCGTACATAGTAGACATCGGACAGATCCGTATCGGTGAGCTCCGGTACGAACACACCCCGGTGCGGCTCGCTGTGAAGGAGCCCCTCCTGGATGAGGCGCTGCATCGCCTCCCGGACCGGGCCGCGGCTGACGCCGAACTTTTCGGCCAGGTCCATCTCGTTCAGCTGAGATCCAAGCGGAAAGGCTCCCGACAGAACCGCCTCCCGGATCTCCTCAGCGATGCGGCCGGACAAGGTCACGCGGGGCAGGCGCTTGATCCCCTTGCTGTCAGATTTCATGGATTCATCTTTCATCATTATGGCCCTGATAGCCATTATTGAGCCACCTTGGATGCGTTGCGTCCCTTCATCTCGAGTCCCTGGCCGATCCAGGTCACGCTGAGCGCGGTCAGGAAAATCGCAAGCCCCGGGGCGAAGACCAACAGCGGCGCCCGCTCCACGTAGGGCTGGGACTCTGCCAGCATGAGGGCCCAGTCTGCATTCGGCGGCTGCACGCCGAGACCTAGGAACGATAGACCGCCGACCGTGATCAGCTTATGGCCGAAGCGCAGGAAGCTGATGGCCGCAATCGGACGGATCGCGTTCGGGATGACATGGCGAAAGATGATGAACGTCTTCGTGCACCCGAGAACCTCTGCCGCCTTGATGTACTCGCGCGAGTTGATTTCGAGCGTCAAGCCGCGAGCCATACGGGCAAACGGCGTCCAGCCGACGATTGTGAGCGAGGCGATCAGCGTGCCGTAGCCGGGGCCGAAAATCGCGATCATGAAGATTGCGACGATCACGTCTGGAAACGAGATCAGCAGGTCGACGACGCGCATGACGATCTCGTCGGTGATCCCGCCCTTGCGAGCGCTGATGACACCGAGGAGGGTGCCGATTACCGCGCCCAAGATGAGGGTGACCGCAGCAATCACGACGGAAAAGCGCCCGCCGATCAACAACCGGCTCAACAGATCACGCCCGAGATGGTCGGTGCCGAGCCAGTGCTCGGCGCTGGGACCCGCCAGGCGGCGCAGCAAGCTCTGCGCTGCGGGATCATGCGGGATGATCCACGGCGAGATGATCAGCAGCAGGGCGATGGTCAGGAACATCAGCGACCCGACCGCGAACGACCAGTGCCTTTGGCGGATGAAGCGGATGGCCTGAGCCACGGCCGACGGTTCGATTGAACGGGCCGGCTCGAGAATCGTTGGGGCCGAGGGGACGAGGTGATTAATGGACATGGCGGATCCGCACGGCTGGATTCAGCAGGATGTAGAGAGCATCGGCGAGCGTGTTGATCAGGACCGAAAGGGCGACGATACAGACAAAGCTGCCTTGTAGCACCGGCACGTCGTTGTTGACGACGGCCTCGTAGATCAGCCGGCCCATGCCCGGAATGGCGAAGATCACTTCGACCACAACGGACCCGCCCAGCAGGCCGGCGAGCCACAGGGCAAAGAGGGTCACGACCGGCATCGCTCCGTTGCGGATCCCATGATGAACGACCGTCTGATTCATGTTCAGGCCGCGGCTGCGCGCGGCCGTGATGTAGGGGGCCTGCAGCACATCCAGCATGGCCGCGCGGCTCACCCGGGTGAAGTAGGCCAGCGGACGCAGGCTGAGCACGACAGCCGGGAGGACCAGCGAGGCGGGTCCGTCCCAGCCGGCGGAGGGCAAAATGCCGAGGTAAAGGGAGAAGATCAGGACGGCCATCGGCGCGAACCAGTACTCAGGCACCGCCACGAAAGTCTGAGTGACGAAAGTCGCCACGGTGTCGATTGTCTTGCCGGGCCACATGGCGCTCAGCGTTCCGAGCGGCAAGGCAACGGCGAGTGCGATACCCAGCGCGCTCATGGCCAGGGTGAACGAGACCACCAGGGCACGCGCCACTTCGGGACCAACGCGAGAACGGCTGACGAACGAGTAGCCGAAATCCCCGTGGATCGCGCTCCACAGCCAGCTCAGGTATTGCACGGAGAGAGGCCGATCGAGGCCGAGTTGAACCCGCATCGCTTCGACGGAGGCCGGATCGATGGCCATGTCGCCCACGCGCGACTGCACGATCGTGCGCACCGGATCGCCCCCGCTCATGTAGGGGACCAGGAAGGCCAGCAGTGAAATGAACACCAAAGTCAGGCAGAGGATCAGGAAGCGTTGCAGGGCTATCATCCACATGGTCTCGTCCTCTCCCCGTTCGCCTCAGTGCAGGATGTCTTGCAAGCGGTAGTAGGCTCCCACGAAGGGGAGGAACCAGGGCGGACCGAAGTGCCCCGGGATGGCCGGCCAGTCCATGTCACGCCAGATGTTGGCTTCGGGCCGGCCGCTCATGACCTCGCCCATCACGACACCCATATGCGTGGACATCTGGGTACCGTGGCCGCTGTAGCCCATCGAGTAGAACACGCCGTCATGCTCGCCGGCGCGCGGCAGGCGATCGGCCGTCATGTCCACCAGGCCGCCCCAGCAGTAATCGATGCGCACGCCGCGCAGGCTGGGGAATACGGTGTGCATGGTCTGCTCGAGGATCTTGCCGCTCTTGGCGTCCGAGAGCGGGTTCGACATGGCGAAGCGGGCCCGTCCTCCGAACAACAGGCGATTGTCCGGCGTGATGCGGAAGTAGGAGCCGACGTTCTTCGAGTCGGTGGCCATCCGCCGGGTCGGCATGAGGGCATTGATGGTTTCAATCGGCAGCGGCTCGGTCACGATGATGAAGCTGCCGATCGGAACGATGCGCCGGCGATAGTGAAAGAAGGGGCCGACCGTCGAGGTGCCGGTGGCGAGCAGGACCTGCGCGGCCCGGACCGTGCCACGGCCTGTGACGACGTCATGCTCGTATCCGCGGATGCGGTTCAGTTTCGTGACGGGAGCGTTCTCGTAGATGCGCACGCCGTAGCGCGCGGCTGCGCTGGCCAAGCCATGCACGAACTTCCCCATGTGCATGCTGGCGCTTTTCTCGAAGACCAGGCCGCCGTAATAGCGATCCGTTCCGACTTCCGAGCGCATCGCCGCGGCCGGCACCAGCTTGGTGTCCGGATCCACTTCCCGGACGAGCACGTCGTGGGTGCGGGCCAGCTTCTCATAGTGCTCGGGCTTGGCCGCAAGCTTGATCTTGCCCGTGCGGCCGAAGTCGCACTCGATGCCTTCCTCTTTGACGAGCCGCTCGACCGTGTCAACCGCAGCGTCATAGGCGCGATAGAGCGTGCGGGCCTGGGCGAGCCCAAGCCGCTCGACGGTGCTGCGGAAATCAGCCGCGAGACCGTTGTTGCACTGCCCACCATTGCGTCCCGAGGCACCGGCGCCGACGCGGCCTGCGTCGATCAGAACGACGTCGGCACCGTTCTTGGCGAGCGCGAGGGCTGCCGAGAGCCCGGTGAAGCCGCCGCCGATAACCGCAACGTCAGCCCGGCCGGCGAGGGCGCCTGAGGTGTCGCCGCTGAAGGGTGGTGCCGTCTCGAGCCAATATGATGCAAGTTTCATGATCCGGCCTTCTGAGGATCGGCCCATGCCTTTGTCGGCGTGGGCAAGGCACCGAGGAGCGCTGCGGATGTCATCCATGCTGTCATCATGAACCCAGTTGTATGATTGTCAACAATCATAAAATCGACAATTGCTTGTTTTTTCGGCCCAGCTTTGCGCAGTATCTAAGCAGATCGCGGCTTTCGGCAGGTCATCGATAGGATATACTGTATCAATGACCTGCCCCGTTTAACCAGGGCAGAGCGAGCCGTCTCGCCCTCTGCACGAACAAAGCTCCGCTTCGCTCGGCCTCAAAGCGGACTGCGCTCCTTAGAGGCCGAGCAGCCCCGGCAATCCGGAGATGTCCTTGATTTCGTGGTAGCCGTAGTATGGATTTGGCGGCTCGTGCCCGCGGTTCACCCACACCTTATTCGTGATGTGCAGATCGTGTGCGGTCATGAGGTCGTAGCGGAAGCTCGACGAGACATGCAGCAGGTCTTCCGGACTACAGCCCAGTTTGTCCATCATGTACTCGAAGCCACGCATGCGCGGCTTGTAGGATTGTGCATCCTCGGCCGTGAATACCGCGTGGAAGGGGGCTCCGAGCTTCTCCACATTCGAGCGGATCTGGCTGTTGTCGGCGTTCGAGAGAATGACCAGGGGAAAGTGCTTGGCGACCTGAGCGAGCGCGACAGGCACGTCCGGGTGAGGTCCCCAAGTGGGCACCGAGTTGTAGATGAATTCGGCATCGCTGTCCCGGAATTCGACATTCCAGAGCTTGCAGGTCCGGGCAATCGAGTTACGCACCACCTCGGAATAGGGTTTCCATGCCCCGAGAACTTCGTCCAGCCGGTAGGCGGAGAAGTCACGGGTGAAGGCATCCAACTTGTCTGCGCTTACCCGGTCCGCATAAACCTTCCGCGCCACGGGAGCCATCTCGAAGTAGATGAGCGTGCCGTGGCAGTCGAACGAGATGTACTTTGGCCTGAGTGTGGTCATGAGGATCAGCCCTTGTTTGTTCCTGGCGGCGTGGAATGAATCAGTTTGAGCGGCACTTGCCCCTGGACACCCGCTTTCGTGGAACGGCTGCGCTCGCTGCAGCCGAGGCCTTGGAAGTGGCACACCCAGTGGCATCCCCTGCACTGTAGAATCGTCGAAGAAGACAGCGTTGCGCTTTGTGCCGTGTCCGGAGGAACATCATGCCGATTGATGCGGCTTCGGCAGCACGGATTGCTGGTACGGTATTCAGCGTGACGACACCGACTGGTCGGTGGATAGGATGGCCTGTCTCGCTCATGACGTCACGCGGCGAAGTCGATGAGGGCGCTCTTGAGCCGCATGTTGGCCTCCACCGCCTGACGGCCCAGGTCCTTGCCGATGCCGGAACTTTTGTAGCCGCCCGTCGGAATGATGTAGTCCGCGGTGCGTCCGTAGCGGTTCACCCAGACCGTGCCGGCCTTAATGGTGCGCACTGCGCGCAGGGCCTTGCTCACATCGCCGGTGTAGACCCCAGCCGCAAGGCCGTACACCGGATGGTCGGCGAGGGTTAGACCCTCTTCCTCGTCGTCGAAGCTCTGGACCGTTAGGACGGGGCCGAACACCTCCTCGCGCACTGCTTCCATTTGGGACGAAGCGCCGGTGAGAATGGTGGGTTCGTAGAAGGCGCCGTCCTGGATCGACATCACACGCCGCCCGCCGATGATCGCTTCAGCCCCCTCCGCGATGGTCCGCCGGACAATGCCGTCGATGCGGTCGAGCTGAGGCGTGGAGATAATGGGAGCGAAAGACGTGTCTGAGCGCCAGGTCGGACCGGGGCGCACGTCCTTCGCCAGGGCGATGAGCCGGTCGAGGAGTTGGTCCTGTACCTTGCGCTGCACGATCAGCCGGGAGCCCGCCACACAGACCTGTCCGGCATTGCCGAGAATGGAGTTGGAGATGGCGCGCGCCACCCGGCCGAGATCGGGCACGTCGGCATAGACGAGCTGCGGGCTCTTGCCGCCCAGCTCCAAGGTGAGGGGTTTGACACCGCTCTCGGCACTGGCCGCCATGATGGCGGCGCCCGTGCGCGTGGACCCGGTGAAGGAGATCTTGCCGACCAGCGGGTGACGGCACATGGCGTCGCCCGTCACGGCGCCGGTGCCGTGGACGACATTGAGAATGCCCGGCGGCATGCCCGCCTCAATCGCCAATTCAGCCAGACGCACGGCCGAGAACGGCGTCATTTCGGAGGGTTTGAGGATTACGGCATTGCCCGCCGCAAGAGCCGGGCCGATCTTGGTAAGAGCCTGCGTGATGGGGAAGTTCCAGGGCGCGATGCAAGCGACAACGCCGTAGGGCTCGGCAATCACGAGGCCCAGATGGTCGGAGCGGGTGGCCGCCACGTCGCCCCCGAGCTTGTCCGCCCATTCAGCGAAGAACCGAAGGCTATCTGCCCCATAGGGGAGGTCGACCGCGAGCACATCCTTGATCGGCCGTGTGGAACCCAATGCCTCGAGCTTGGCCAATTCCTCCCTGTTAGCCTCCATGAGGTCCGCCCAGCGCCGCATGATGCGGGCCCGGTTGCGTGGCGCGCCGGAGGCCCAGTCTGACGTCTCGAAGGCGCGCTGCGCGGACAACACGGCTTGGTCTACCATCTCGGCGGAGGCGATCGGGAGGTCGGCATAGACATGGTTGTCGGACGGACGGCGGACCGGCAGCGTGTCGCCACGATCGGGGACGAGCGTCCCGTCGATGAAGTGACCGTTGGGAATGGAAACGGTATTCGGATCGAAGTCGAGCATGGCGGTTATCCTATTGCGGAGTTCAGTGGCCGGCGGCCCAGCGGGAGAGGTCTGCAGCGGATTCGGCCCCGTCGAACATGCCGACGATGCGCTCGCCCAGAAGCGGGCCGAACTTGAACATCTGGCCATCGCAGTTCGTCACCACGAGGCCTCGGCCGAGCTGGTCGAGCTTGAAGCGGCGTGAGGGGTCGAGAACGTAAAAGCCCACCTGGATCCGCGTGGGTCGGTAACCGTCCGGTTCATTGAGATAGGGCTTGAACGCCCCTAGGATCGCCCCGCTCTCAGCCTTCAGATCGGAGTCGAAGCCGGTCTGCTCCGGCCGCGCGAGCCTGCGATGAGCGCTGTAGCCGATCTTCAGACCGGCGCCGCGGCGATCGGGCAGGGTGTAGCCTGTATGGTCGCCTAAGGAGGCAATGGCGGGGGCGTTGCGCCACGACTCCTTGTAGCGCGCCGGCGGCTCCACATAGCACAGCCCCTGGCGGTAAACCGCGTTCTCCCCGTAGCGGTCCGGCAGCAAGCCCGGAAGCCAGGCTCCCGCGGCGATGACGACGAGATCGCCCGCCACAGTCGTCCCGTCTGCCCGCTCGGCGATGCCGTTCTCGGGATCGACGCGAACCACCTTGCAGTTCGCCTCGATTTCGGCTCCGTGATCCACCACCCATTGCGCCAGGTCGGTGACGATCCGGCTGGCAAAGAGCGGCCCGCCGCGCGCGGCGACGACGCCCCATGCGCCCTCCGGCAAAGTCAGGTGTGGGCACAGGCGCTCCACACCCTCGCGGTCGAGCACCTCGTGATCGAGGCCGATGGCCTGGAACGTCTTCAGGGATTTTTCCGCGTAGTCGTTGGGTGCCAGGGAAATGGCGATGCTCCCGGTATTCTCGAAGTGATCGGTACCCAGATCGTCCCAGAGCCGATCCCACGCGTCGAAGGCGCTCGTAACCATGCGGGTGTAGCCTTCGGCAGACCCATACTGGTACCGGATCATCCGATGCAGGTCGAAGGAGGCGGCGTGAGGGTTCGGGACAGGGCCCTGCTCCAGGACGATAGCCTCATGGCCCTTCTTCAAGGCGGCCCGAGCCACCGATAGTCCAACGATCCCTGCACCAATGATGACGATGCGCGCCATGGATGATCCTGCCCCTTCGCTGTTACAGCCTCAACCGTAAGCCCGGGCGCGGAGCAGATGTTACGGAGGTGACCGGGGCATTCGGCAAAAGATATTCGCAAGGGTGGCGGCAACAGCGCATTCTGCTTCACCGGGCGGCAGGATGAGCAAATCCATCGGGAAGGGCGCTCCGCCGAAGGGCAAGGGGTCGCAGGGCAGTACGGCAGAAACTGCTGCCGGTTCGGGGATCTCCGCAATAATCGCCTCGCTGAGCCCGCGACAGAGGCGAAGAATCTCGGCCGACTCTCCGTAGACTGTCGTCACCGTTGTCATGAGAGGTGCCATGCCCGCGCGCTTTGTCCGGGTTGCCGAGCAGGATCGGCGCCCCGTCGAGATCGAGATCGATGGCGTTCGCCATGGGCTGTTCTACGCATTCGGCTTCTGCGGTGCCGGCTTCCAGGTCGGGCCGGCGGCGGGCGACGTAATGGCCGAACTCATTGACACGGGCCGCACCGGCCTTTCGCTCGATGCCTTTCGCATCGGACGCTTCGCCCAGCAGAAAGCAGCATGATGAGCCAGAGCACCGGAATGGCCGAAAGCGATATCGAGCAGACCGGCGGGCCTCGGCCTGAGCCGGGGCAACAGGCCGCATCGCAACCCATCGCGGTGGGCTACAAGTCTGATCCTGTCAGAGGTGCGGTCTGGAGCGAGGTGTTCCGATCGAAGCTGCCTCAGGCCTCGTTCCGCATGTGGCCGGAGATCGGGGCCGGCGAGACGGTGGAATACCTCATCGCCTGGTTGCCGCCTCCGGAACTAGGGCGCGTGTTCCCCAACCTAAAGGTCCTCTTCAGCATCGGGGCAGGAATCGATCAGCTCAACCTGGACGCGATCCCTCCCCACGTGACGATCGTGCGGATGCTCGACCCGGATCTGACGCGGGGCATGGTCGAATATGCCACCTTCGGGGTCTTGGCTCTGCACAGGGACATTCCGCACTACGTTTCCGATCAGCAGGCCGGCCACTGGAGCTACCGCCGGCTGCAGCGAGCGGCGGAGCGCCGCGTCGGCATCATGGGGCTCGGCATCCTCGGGCAGGCTTTGGCGGAGTCTCTAAAGCCCTTCGGCTTTCCGTTGAGGGGGTGGAGCGCGTCGCCCAAAACCATCGAGGGGATGGACACCTTTGCCGGTCCCGAGCAGTTCGGGGCCTTCCTGGCGGGCTGCGACATCCTCGTGTGCCTGCTGCCGCTCACGGACGCGACACGGGGAATTCTTTGCCGCGCCACCTTTGAGCGGCTGCCCATGGGGGCAAGGCTGCTCAACGCGGCCCGCGGCGGCCATCTTATCGAGGACGACTTGATTGCTGCGCTCGCGAGTGGCCGGATCGATTGCGCCATTTTGGATGTCCTGCAGAGTGAGCCTCCTGCGGAGGACCATGCCCTCCTCAGGCACCCACGGGTCATCGTCACTCCGCACATCGCGAGCGCAACCCTTCCCCAGGCAGCCGCAGAGCGTGTCTGCGGGCTCATCGAGCGGCATCGCTCGGGGCTCCCGATGGAGGGCGTGATCGACCGCCGGCGGGGTTACTGAGGAGATCCAACCAGACGATGACCGGAACCACTCGCGTCAACATGACATTCACCTGTGCCGGCGAAGCCCCATGCCATCGGCGGCAGGATTGCCGGCCGGTCAACCACGCCAGGCGCCCCGAAACGAGACCGCGGCCGGGGATCAACCGTCCGGCTTCAGGCTGCAGCCACGGACCAGCGCCTAGGCCCTCCGCGTGAAACTCATTCCGAGGAATATCCGCCCTCATGCTCTCGATACTCGCCAACAGAACCTTTCGCTCCCTCTTCATCGCGCAGCTCGTGGCGGTGCTCGGAACGGGTCTTGCTACGGTTGCGCTGAGCCTGATGGCGTACGACATCGCGGGCTCCCAAGCCGGGTCTGTTTTGGGAACGGCGCTTGCCATCAAGATGATCGCCAGCGTCAGCCTCGCGCCCGTGGCCGCGGCTTTGGCCGAGCGCTTCTCGCGCAAGAACATTCTCGTGGGCCTCGACCTGCTTCGCGCAGCCGTCATGGTCGCCTTTCCCTTCGTGACGGAGGTCTGGCAGATCTACTGCCTAATTTTTGTGCTCCAAGCGGCATCCGCCGGCTTCACGCCGACGATGCGCGCCACCATTCCAGATGTACTGCCGGATGAGCGCGACTACACGCGCGCGCTCTCGCTGACCCAGCTGACCTATGATTTGGAAAGTGTCGCCAGCCCCGTGATCGCAGCATTGCTGCTCACCTTCTTCAACTTTCACGAGCTCTTCGCCGGGACGGTGCTTGGCTTCCTGGCGTCGGCGGCGTTCATTGCCGTGACGATCCTCCCGTCGCGCCGGATCATCACGCAGGACAGGATTGCCAAAAGAACCCTGACAGGCATGCGCATCTATATCGGGACCCCGCGGCTGAGAGGACTACTGGCCTTTTCGCTGGTTGCCTCCTGTGGCAGTGCGATGATCATCGTCAACACAGTGGTCCTTGTTCAGGCGAACATGGGACTGACCCAAACCGCGACCGCTCTCGCCCTCGCCACGTACGGCGCAGGGTCGATGGTAGCCGCGCTCTGCGTCCCGCGTCTGCTCGAAGCGATCCAGGATCGGACCGCCATGCTGATCGGGGCAAGCTTTATCATTGTGGGGATGCTAGCAGCAGGCTTCATCGGAACTTTCGCTCTGATTCTTGCGGTCATGCTGATCCTTGGCATGGGCTACGGCCTCATCCAAACTCCGGCGGGACGGCTCATCCGCCGTTCGTCCGGCGAGGCCGACCGCGCCACTGTTTTCGCGGCGCAGTTCTCATTCACGCACGTGTGCTGGTTGATCAATTATCCGTTGGCTGGCTGGCTCGGAGCGGCGATCGGCCTGCCGAGGACCTTCTGGTTGCTCGGCGGTCTTGCCTTAGTGGCAACCGTGTCTGCCCTGCGGCTTTGGCCGAGGAAGGATCCAGATATCCTGTCTCATGTTCATGACAACCTCGCACCAGACCACCAACACCTGCACGATGGATGCACGCAGGGCCGAACAATCGGGCATGCCCATGTGTTCGTGCTGGACGAGCTCCACGAGCGCTGGCCGGCCAACCGGTGACCTGCGTCCGGCGATGGGCCGAGGGGCATCACGCTCCGGCGTCTTCTGGCAGGTCCCACAGAACCGACGGTGACGTCGGCATTTGACGGAAGGGCAGGGCTGGCTCGCTCGGCTCCGAATCCACGCCGCTGCGGTGCGACACTCCGTGGGCGTACGCTTGCTTGTGGCCCGTCGGCCCGGCAGGCGCCATGAGGGGACGGCGAGCGCACCTCACTACGATCACGAATGCGTGCAGGCCGTCTCTCGCGCCGCTGAGGACGTTGACGGGGAAGCCTGTTCGGCGCTCGAGAAGGGATCCGGGACCGAGTCATCGGACCATGACTTCCAGCCGGCGGAGGCGTCAATGGGCTCAACCTCAACGGGACTGCTCAGCGCTTTCTGTCATTCTCCCGGCGCTCGCCCAGATGTCCGACGAGACACCTACGCGCCTTCGCACGTGATGCCGGGAACGCGGAACGTTGCGGCATAAGGTTAACGCGCCAACACATGACTCAAGAATTTTACAGCCTGCGGCGTCGTGGGGCAGGAGAAGAAGTCGCTGGGCTGAGCGGTTTCACAGACACAGCCGTCCGTCAGAAAGACAACCCGATCGGCGACGTTGCGCGCGAACCCCATTTCATGGGTTACACAGATCATCGTCATGCCTGAGGCAGCAAGTTCGCGCATCACATCAAGCACTTCCTTCACCATTTCCGGGTCGAGCGCAGACGTTGGCTCATCGAAAAGCATGACCTTCGGCTTCATCGCGAGAGCCCGCGCGATGGCCACCCTCTGCTGCTGTCCTCCTGACAGCTCGTGGGGAAATTTGTGTATCTGGCCCGAGAGGCCGACCCGCTCGAGCAGGTCGTGTCCGATCGCGGCAGCTTTCGGGCTTGGCTCTTTCAGGAGGACGCGCGGCCCAAGCGCAACATTGTCGAGGACCGTCAGATGAGGAAACAGGTTAAAGTCCTGGAACACCATGCCGACCAGCTGGCCAATGTGCCCCCGCCGGTGTGCGTTTGCAGCAATGTCAACACCGTCAACGGTCACTTCGCCGGAATGCCACTCCTCGAGACCGTTGATGCAGCGGAGCAACGTCGACTTGCCGGATCCGGACGGCCCGCACAGGACGACGCACTCGCCGCGTGCAACCTGGAAGCTGACACCAGCGAGCACGTCCTGCGAGCGATAGCGTTTGCACACATTGCTGACGTGAACTAAGGGCGAGCCAGACATGTCGGTTCTCCTCAGGATCTGACGACGCCACGCGCCCTTGCGCTCCTGATTTCGATGCTCCGGCCCCAGCGCGATAGCCCGAAGCAGACAAGCCAATATACAGCAGCCACGAACAGGTAGGCCTCTGTCGGCGATCCGAGCCATTTCGGATCCGACAACGCAGCGGTCACGATATTGATGAAGTCGAACAATCCGACAATCATGACGTAGCTGGTATCTTTGACCAGCGCGATCGCAGAATTAACAATGCCCGGCAAGACCTTGCCCAGGGCCTGCGGCAGCGTGATGTACGCCAGCGTCCGCCAATACCCGAATCCAAGCGCGCTTGCCGCCCTCGACTGCCCCACGGGAACCGATTGCAGTCCTCCCCGCACCACCTCTGCCAGATAGGCGGCGGAGTAGATCGTCAGAGCCGTAATCGCCATTTCCACCCGGCCGATCTGAAACCCTGGCGGCAGAAGGAGCGGCAGCAAGATTACAGCCATAAAGAGAATTGCCACGAGCGGGAGTCCGCGCCAGAGCTCAATGAATCCAGTCGCAAGCATGCTGATCACAGGCATCTGGGAGCGCCTGGCCAGTGCAAGGGAGACCGCGAAGGGCATCGAGGCGACAAAGCTCGTCTCCGCGATCACGATCGTCAGCGCCAGCCCACCCCATTTGTCGGCCGGCACATGCGGCACGCCCGGAACGCCACCGGCGAGGAGGGTAAGGCTGGCTATGGGAACGAGAACGATCGCACCACCGATCATCGGCCTTTGGCTTTGGAAGCGATCAGAGACCGCAACCGCAAACAGGACAAAGGGGAGGACGAGGACGAGTGCCGGTCGCCAGCGCTCATCCGGTGGATAGAAGCCGAACAGGAACTGGTCGATCCGTGCCACCACGAAGGCCCAGCAGGCTCCCCCGGGCGCACAGCCGGAGCGGTCGTCGGCGATCCAGGTCGCATCGAGGATCGCCCACCTAAAGGCTGCCCAAGCTGCCCAGGCCCAAAACAATGTGAGCAGGACACTCAAGAGACCTCGACCCGGGGTGCCGAAATAGCGCCGAAGCAGCGGCGAGACGGCCGATCCGGGCGCAACCGACTTGGAGGAAAAGTCCGTCACGATCGCCATTTTACCGCTCCACCAGGGCCATTCTGGCGTTAAACCACGAGGTGAACCCAGCCACGAGAGCACTTAGAACCAGGTACACCGCCATGGTCATCGTGACGATCTCGATGGCTCGCCCGGTCTGGTTCAGTGTCGTGCCGAGAAACACGTTCACAAGATCCGGGTAGCCGATCACCGTCGCGAGGGAGGATGCCTTGAGCAAATGCGAGTATTGGTTTGCGAGTGGCGGGATGACGACGCGCATGGCTTGGGGCAGAACAATCAGGCGCATTATCAGACGCGGCGGGAGCCCAAGTGCGGCGGCCGCCTCCCGCTGGCCTTTGTTCACCGATTCGATGCCGGCACGGACGATCTCAGCAATGAAGGCCGCATTATAAATCGTCAGTGCGACGACCAGCGCCACGAACTCGGGGATGAGAACCACCCCGTTCCGAAAGTTAAAACCGGTCAGGACAGGGCGGCTCCAGGCAACGGTCAGCATTGCCAGTCCGATCTCGAGGGCGAGCAGCGCCCCGAGCCCCCAGACGGCGACTTGCCGCTGACGTGACGGTTCAGCCCGCCGGAGTGCGGTCACGGTGAGACCAATGAACGTTGCAGCCATGATGGCTGCCATCAACGATGGTGGCACGGGAAGGGCCCCGGCCGTAACATCCGGAAGGACGAGACCCCGGTTGTTGAGGAAAACCCATCCTCCGAGATCGAGGCTCTGACGCACACTGGGCAGCCCGTTGATCAGAAGCTGCTGCCAGAACAGGACCTGCAGCAGCAATGGGATGTTGCGGAGTCCTTCGACGTAGACAAGAGCCGCGGCAGCCGTCGGCGGATGCTTCGACACCCGGGCTACCCCGATGATAGTCCCCAGCACAGTCGCCAGGATCATGGACACGAAGGCAACGAAGATCGTGTTCAACAGGCCGACGATGAAGGCGCGTCCGTAGGTATCTGTTTCGGTGAAAGGAATTAGGGAGAACCCGATCGCGAATCCGGCCTCTTTCGAGAGAAAGTCGAATCCGGAAGCCAGGCCGCGGGCCTTCAGATTCAGCGCGATATTATGTCCAAGAAACGCCAGCAGTGCGACGACGGCGATAAGTGTGCATCCTTGCCAGAAGATCGAGCCAAGGTTCCGGCGCAGGCGAGGGGGGATACGCGGACGATCTGTGCGCCCCTCCGACGAAGCTTCCACACGGGGTTCCAGGGTTTCGGCAAGCGACATCAGTCCACCCTTTTCGACGCAGATCCGAGCAGCCGGCTTCGGCTGCTCGGGTGAGTTCGCACCGCTTCAGCGCATTGGGGGAGCATACAGGAGGCCACCCTTGCTCCACAGCTCGTTCTGCCCCCGGGTCAGATTGACCTTGCTGCCTGTGCCGAGGTTGCGCTCGTAGATCTCGCCATAGTTGCCTGTGGCGGCGATGACACGGGCGGCCCAATCGTTTGCCAGGCCGAGCTTCGCCCCGAAGTCTCCTGTCTTGCCGAGGAGACGCTGGACCTCGGGGTTTTTGGAGTTGGCCGCTTCATCGGCCACATTGGCCTTTGTGATGCCGAACTCCTCCGCGAGAACCCAGGCATAGAACGTCCAAGCGACGATATCCCGGAATTTGGGGTCGTCTTGGCGCACGACAGGACCCAGAGGCTCCTTCGAGATAACGTCTGGCAGCACGACGTACTCGTCGGCCTTGGGAAGTGCCGCCCGGTTGGCGGCGAGGCCACCCCGCTCGTTCGAGTAGGCATCACAGCGACCCGCTTCCAGGTTGGCCAGGTTCTGTTCCCGGCTGTTCGCGACGATCGGCGTGTACTTCAGGTTGTTGGTCCGGAAGTAGTCCGCGAGGTTGAGCTCGGTTGTCGTCCCGCCGGAGACGCAGATCGAAGCGCCGTCGAGCTCTTTCGCACTTTTGACGCCCAGCGCCTTGCGCACCAGGAAGCCTTGCCCGTCGTAGATGTAGACGACAGGCCACTCGAGTTTCATCTCGGAGTCCCGGGAGTAGGTCCACGTCGCTGATCGGGCGAGAAGATCGACGCTGCTTGAGGTGAGGGCGGCAAAGGCGTTCTTGAACTCAAGAGGGACGAATTTGACCTTCTCGGGGCTTCCGAGGATCGCCGCAGCCAATGCCCGGCAGAAATCGACCTCCAGCCCTGCCCAGTTGCCCTTGTCGTCGAGGGTGCTCATACCGACGGTGGCGCCGGTACTCACGCCGCAGGTGACCTCTCCACGCTGTTTGATGGCCTTTAGGGTATCGTCCTCAGCGGCAGACGCCGATGCTGTGGACATCGCTGCGCCGACAAGCGCCGCTATGATTGGTGATCCAACTCGCATTGTCCTGTCCCGTCTCTGGTTCTTGTGGCCTTCGTTCTGCTTCGATTTGAGCTGTGGAGGCCCGGCACAGCCCAACGATTGTGATACGTGACCGACTGGTGCTGAGAGCGGACCGTTGCGCCCTCCTTGCTGCTCCAATCTGTTGATCCTCCCGGTCTGCTGTAACTCAATCGCCGTTTTCCTTGTCAGTCAGGCTCTCTGGCGCAGCGGCGGCAACGCCTCAGGAGGTTTTTCGGCCGCAAACAGACGAAATGCATTCTCCAGATCCCGCTTCAGGTCATCGATGCTCTCCAATCCGAGGCTGAATCGGACGATAGGCCCGCGATCGTCCGGCGCCACCGCCGTGCGCAGAGGTGCCGGATCGATGACGGCCACGATGCTCTTGGTGCCACCCCAACTCGCACCGATTGAAAAGAACTCAAGCGCTTCGATCACGGAGGCCAAACGTGGTCGGGTCGCGGGGCGCAGGATGACAGAAAAGAGACCCGATGATCCGCTAAAATCACGAAGCCACTGCTCGTGACCGGGGTGGCTCGCGCAAGCCGGATGACGGACTTCCAAGACCTCCGGCTGCTGCTCCAACCAACGGGCGAGGATGAGGGCAGACGCCTCGGCGCGATCGAGACGCACAGACAGCGTCTCGATCCCACGTAGAACAAGAGAACAATCCTCAGGGGACACCCCATAACCCAAGACACGCGAGACATCCCGCAGGCGGCGGTAAAGGCCTTCGTCCCGGACGGCAATGGCGCCCATGAGGACGTCGGAATGCCCGGCGAAATACTTCGAGATGGCTGTGACCGCGAAATCGACACCATAGGCGAGAGGCTTGAAGCGCAGCGGCGTCGCCCACGTGTTGTCCGCTGCGACCATGATGCCACGGGCATGTGCCGCTTCGACGATGCCCGGGACATCCTGGACCTCCATCGTGACGGAGCCAGGGGACTCGACCCAGATAAGGCGGACCTTGTCGTCAATGAGGTCGGCGATCCCACGGCCAATCAGCGGATCATAATAGGCCACGCTGACACCAAACGGCTCCAGGAAGGTCTGCGCAAACGTCCGGACCGGATCGTAAACGTTGTCCGGCAGGAGAACGCGATCGCCGGAACGGGTACAGGAGAGGGTCGTCAGGGCAATGGCGGCCAGACCCGAGGGGACGAGGAGCGCCCTGCTCCCGTTATCCAAGGCGGCAATCTGAGCCTCAAGCGCTCGCGAGGTGGGAGTACCATACAGCCCATAGGAATAGCCATCATAAAAGCTTTCCCGTCGCCGCTGGTACGCATCGACGGTGGGAAACACCACTGTGGAACCGCGATGAACGGGGGGAACGAGACTGTGGAACTCACGCTCCCAATCTCCGGTCAGGTGAACACACTTCGTCTGGTCGTCCATGGGTCAGCCCTTCATTTCCAGAAAAATACTGGGGGCAGGGCGTAATACGCTACTGCATAGAGATGTAGTTTCTATGCGTTTCGGTTATACTCCATCGATGAACCTCACGTTGATCGAAACCTTCAGTGCCGTGATGAAGACGGGCTCGACCACCAAGGCCGCTGCCATCCTGGGGATCTCTCAACCTGCTGTGAGCCGGGCGATGCGGCGGCTTGAGGACACGACGAGGCTGAAGCTGTTCGAGCGTTCCGGTCCCAAGCTGACTCCAACTCCCGAGGCCAAGCTCCTCTATCAGGAAATTCTCGACATCCATGTCGGTTTGGATCGGCTTAAACAGGCGGTCGTCAGGATTAGGGATGTGGGAAGCGGTTCCCTCAAGATTGCGAGTTCCGCGGCTCTCGGTCTGACCTTTCTGCCAAAGGTGATCGAAGGATTTCTCCAGCGGCATCCTAACGTGGTGATCAAGTTCGAGATCGCCTCGTCGGCCACCGTCCGCAGCCTCATCGTCAGTGGTGCGTACGACATCGGGTTGTGTGCGGACGAGGTTGACAGGTCCAACCTTGTCGCTGAGCCCTTTGTCAGTAGCCGTGGCGTATGTGTGATGCGGCAGGACCATCCTCTCAGCAGCCAAACCACCATTGCCCCCACAGACCTTGATGGCACTGCATTTGTGGCGCTATCCCCTGAGGATACCGCTCGTCAGGCGTTTGATCGGGTGCTGGCTGAAGCGGGCGTAAGGCCGCGAATCCTGATTGAAACTCCGTTCTCAGCGACCGTTTGCCAGTTCGCGCTGGAGGGCGTCGGCGTTGGGTTAGCCAATCCTGTCACATTTCTCTCTGAAGGTTACGCGCAGAGGGGTCTGGTAGCGCGTCCCTTCGAGCCTCCGGTCTGGTTCAAGACGATTCTGATCCTGCCTCCCCAGCGCGTTCGCTCGAGGCTCGTCGACGAATTGATTGTCGAGATGAACCAATACCGCGAAAAGCTGCTGGGCAGGGCCGGAGTATAACGAGAGATCGATGGATCCCTTGCGTTGAGAGACGGTAGATTTCCAATTCCTCATCAAGTTCGTTCACGACCACGCGCCGATAATAGTACGGCCGCGCCGCAGGTTAATTGCCGTGTTTTGAGCGCAGGTCTCTCATGTGGAGCGCTGCCTTGTGAACGCAGGGATCGCGCCTGATATCACCAGCAGTGGCTGATTTTAACGCGGTGTCGCCATCTTCCTCCCGGCACTGCCGTGTCGGCCGTTCTCTCTGGAAGGTTTTGACTTTTGTCGGACCTCACCTTTCGCCGGGCCGTTGGCCCGGCTTTTTTCAACTGCAGACCAGCAGCTCCACCCGTTATTGGGTGCTACGAAGATATTCAGCTGTTGCTTGGATTTCAGATCGATGGCTGAAGCGACTGCTTCGCCTGGATGTGGACGTGAGCCAACAAACACCTCTGGGGCTAAATCTGCAAGATCTGGACAGCCGAGCCAAACCGCTTCAGGCCCGATTCAACCGGCTGGTTCGGAACTGGGGCCTGGTGGGCTCCAAGGGTCAGGAGAGGTCGAAATCTTCTCCGACGAGACTCACGCCGCGCAGGCGCTGGAAGGCTGGGCAGAAGCCCGGCGACGCATGGGCTATACTGACCTCTGAGCAGTTGGTGGAGGATCGCTGTGCTGTTCCAGGCAGTGTTCAGCTCCTGGATGGTTCGGCGTCCGGCGTGATGTTACGCAGACCGCGTTGTGCCACCTCAAGCAGCATGAAAGATCGGTGTCGCGACTCCAATCCGGCTCGTCCGCCGTGCACTTGGGGGCTCTACTCAGCGATTCCTCTGAGGAGCAGGCGGTTGACCGCGTCGACGATCCGCTCGTGCTCCTTCTCCGAGAACGGGCTGAGGTCATGCATCTCGAGGCTGTTCAGGCCCTCAATGGCCAGCCAGCCGAGAAGCGCCGCGTCCAGATCGTCTGATGTCGCCTTCAGGTCCTCCAGGGTCGCCTTGATGACCTCGCGCACCGGATCAAGCAGGTGCGGGCTCTCGGCCGAGGCGGCCAGGATGCCATTGGCGACCTCCTTCGTCCTGCCCTGACGCAGCTTGAGCAACGCCGCCGTACACAGGCGGGCTTCCAAGTTGTGACCGGGCTCGGCCTGAGCGCGGAGTGCCTCCCCGCTCTGCCGCAACCTCGTCGACGATGCGCTGGACCATGCCTTGGAGCAGCGCGTCCTTGGTGGGAAAGTTGTAGAGAAGCCCGCCTTTGCTGAGACCCGCCCTTTCGGCCACGGTGTCCAGCGTCAGCCGTCCGGAACCGATCTCACTTACCAACTCCGCAGCCGCGTCGAGAATCCTCTCGCGGGAGCTCTTCCGGCCTCGAACATGTCCCGACATCGCTATCCTTGCGATAAACCCGTCCAGCCGAAACACATCCGCCATATAGCGCCCAGCCTTTCAGTGTCGAGCCGAGAGCGGCTCGGCAATGCCGCTTCATCGTCTCGGACGATCAGTCCAAAGCAGTCTTTTGCGGAGGGGAGACGCAGGAGGGTTCGAGCTGGTGCCCCTAGCATAGGCGTCTGGTTTACGCGCGACCACCCGTGGCCGGATCCAGTGCGGAAAAATGATCTGCGTGAGGATTCGAGTTCGCGATTTTATGACCAGATCAGTGTTTCAGAGATCGCACTCACTGGCTGGACGGCCCTCTGCAGAGGCTTTGGACCTTGTGCCTCTGGCTGATCCGCCTGCAATCGATACCCCGCAAGGGCAATATTAAATTCCTGTGTCTGGTGTAAAGCAGGCCTCAGACACGGTGCATGAGCAATTGATTGCAGGCGCCGGCTCGGGGGTCCTCATGTCATCCATTCGGTACCTGGCTCCGGCCAGAGCACGCGGACGGGATTGCACCTATAACCTGTTCCGCAACAGGCTGCGGCCCGAACTTCTCTGTGCCGTGCCCGAGGACCGCCCGGTCCCGGGCTTTCTTGATCCAGGTGGCTGGCGGTATGAGCGAGCGCTGCGACCATCGGACAAAAGCCCTCCGGGCTTTGAGGAACGGGCTGCCCGAGCCGGTGTGCGGTTCAACGGGTTCTACCTGTTTCAGATCACCGACGCGCGCGCGGAACTGGCAGCTTAGCCCAAAGCTCCTGAGCCTGCTCCAGTGACCGAACTCGACCAGCGAGGGGGACCGCAAGGACATGACGATCTGCAAATTCTGCCAGATCAGCTCCCAACGAACGCCACTGGCTCACCACATGATATGCGTTAATCACTTAAGCGCCGCCTCGAAGAAATAGTGGTGCAGAAACCATCCTAGAATTGATTAACTTTTCGCAAACTCCAGGTGCCGCATCTTATGTGCCCTTAATATTGACCTCCTGCGCACAAAATCTTAGTGCAACATCTTTTCCAGTTTATACTCAGCATATGAAATGAAACGGAACACCAAGCCCTTTTCTGTCGAGATCAAGAAACCCCGCGTTCCTGGTCAGCGTCATCAACCTCCGCCCGGGCGCCTGTTTGAGCTGACATCGATTGAGCCAGCCACGATCGTCCAGAAAGAAGGGCCTCAAGCGCCGGCCAAATTAGCTCCCGCTCCGCGCATCCTGCAGAGCATCGTCAAGCCCGTCTGGGGCAGCACTGAGCCTGTTGGCCGCGAGGCTTCTCCAAAGCAGGACAATCGGGAACAGATGGAACTGGATCTGACCGTAGCCGCGTCAGATATGCACTCGGCCGTGCCGATAGCTGCCGAAGCTGTGGTGCAGGCCGATGTGGCTGACGCTGGGGCAAATACGGCGCCCATCCACGATGTGCATCCCGTGCTGGGGGAGAGTTCGAAGAGGGAGCGAAAGCCTCGGAAGAGGAGCCCCGGAGTCATTGAACAGGTGATACCGCCTGAATCAACATCACGACCGCAGCGAGTGCGAGAGCCAGTGATACTTGAGGTTTTGATGCCTCCGTCACCGGACGCGATCCAGCGCAGACGGACGAAGCGGCTGGCCGAAGCCGCCCAACTTCCGCGCTCCGAGCGTTGGAAGCGGCGCCTTCATCCAGCGTCTAGGTAAGGTGAGCCGAAGCTGGGGCTATGATTGGCCAAGGATACTCTTGACAGGGTCGGCCATGCTCAAGGAGCACAGCGGTTTGGGAACCTTCTAGCTGCTAGAGCCCGAAAAGGAGAGGTTTAGTTCCATAATGTTTGTTACGCAAAATTTGTAATTTAGTTGCGGTTATTGCATCTTTCTGAAGGGACTATCAGCCGACTCTTCCATGCACACCTCTACACTGAAGACCAAATGGTCCTATAATCGCGGATACCCGGGTCGCTACAGGTGTTGCAACCACCTGCTCGGGTCCTGCAGAGTCTAGGATAACATCCCAGGGAGCGTCAGATTCGAGTCTGGCGCTCCCTACCTGTTGGGGGCCCTTCGGGTTCATGCAACAGACATCGCACTCGTTGACCGAGAGGCGCCATGGCACAAGTTCCGATCCATGAGATCAGAGCAGTAGGCTTCGATGCTTTCGGGACGCTGGTCGCGATCACCGACAAACGGCAGCCATTCCGGACCTTACTGCAGGGAGCTGTGACGAGCATCTCGGCCGAGGAGATCCTGACCCGGCCGCTCAAACTGCGAGAAGTCGTGGCGAGGCTGACCCACGAGTTCGGGGAGGGCGATCTCCTGGAGTTGGAACAAGATCTGCAGGCTGAGTGCGCTTCAGTCCGTCTCCGACCTGGGATTGCAGCGATCTGGTGAGATCTGCGCGGTAAAGGTCTACGGATTGGCGTCTGCTCGAACTTGGCGCTTCCGTATGGGCCACCCCTTCTGTCTGCCTTGCCAGATACTCCGGACGCCGTGATCCTCTCCTACGAAGTGGGGCTGGTGAAGCCGGATCCAGCCATTTTCCGTCTGGTCTGTCATCAACTGGGATGTCAGCCGGCCGAAATCCTGTTCGTGGGAGACACGCCGGCGGCCGACATTGAAGGCCCCGGTACAATCGGGATGCCCGCCATGTTGATTTCAGAATCAGAGGCCTCCATGAAACACAATCTGGCGCATAATTCCCAAATGATGGTTCGCGTCGAAGGCTCCAGCCTCTGACCACTGCTTAGTCTGGTGGAGGGTAGGGCTTGGCTGGATGAACTCACAGTCGATCACACAGTCGATGATGGCCCGTCAGCTGCGTTATGGGACGATCAGTAGCCCACGTGAGCGTAACAACGAACACTCGGGTCGCTTCCGGCGCTGTCCTCAGGCCGGCTCAGGCTGCTTCCAGGGAATGTAGGAGATGTAATTGAAGGTGAGAAAGAGCAACGACAGTGACTTCTGCGTGGCGATCCGCAATTCTTCAGGTTCCTTGCTGGTGCTGTGGTATACCAGCAGGCAGCTCAGCCCTGTCTGATCCATCTTCGTTTCAGCCCACATCAGTTCAATGTCGATTGATCCGGGAGTGTGCGTCACCACATAGCCACCGATCCTGTGCGAGGCAGGTACGTTGAGCGTGATCGACTTCTCCTTGCTCTCTTCCTGAAGTTCGATGTTGCCAAGGCCAGGCGTTTGTCCCCGGAGACTGGAGCCTGGCCTTTTGAAGATCCCCGTAAACGAAAACCGGGAAGCGGGAGTGACAGGAATCAGCTCGATCAGGCGGCGCGCGTCATGCCGGGCGAATGTATGGCCGTCCGCAACGAGACGATCGAGGATCGCATTGGCTTCCAAGCGGGCCTGAACGTTCATCTGCTACTCCTCACCGATCAAGCCATCTTTCATCAACAAATATTCCAAGTTCAAACGTTCTTCAGTTGATTGGTCGGGCAGGAATTGGGTCAAGGGGAGCGACCTGCCTCAAGGTGCGTGGGATTGGGCCGCGCTCATCTCACGCTGATCCGTCCCCAGACGTAGCCGAATGACAGGGCTGAGGCTGAGCGTTCGAATCATTGTTCCTGAATGAGTTGCTCAACGAGAAGAGCCTTGATGGCAGTCCTGGGATCGCCACCGCAGGCCTCGATCACGGCCGTGACATCCGCTTCCATCGGATCGGTCTTACAATGTGGTTGTTCCTGTTCAGTCATCGCAACCTCCTTTGGAGGTCGCAATGGTACGGCCTCCTGCCCTGAGTCACCACAGAATTGCTCCCTGTTTGTTCTATAGCTGTGGAATGCGTGGATATCTGCTGATGGGCGATTAGAACGCTCGTGAGATGTTCGCATCGGACCCGTGTGAGGTCTCCATTTATTAGCATTGAGGAACCTTGAGGAGGCTCCGATGGCGGTCATACTGCGCCTGCAATGTGACGACCTTCTGGGTGGACGGATCGAGCGGGAGACGCTCACCGGCCTTGTGACGATCGCCACGGTTGCGCGAGGGGCCGACGGTCTCACCGTGCATGTCACCGACGGCCGGGAGGGGCAGGGCCTGGAGTATCTTCAGGGGCTAAGGGCACGGGACTGTAATGAGTTGCAGCGGCGGATGGGCCGAACGGATGTGACGGTGACAATGCCGACCGGATAGGGCAGGGGCCAAGCAGGAGCCGTCATCAAGCAGCCGCTCAGCGCAAGAAGAGCGGCAGGTAAAGAACACCGATGGTGCAGCCTAATGTGAAGACAGCGGTGATCGCCCCGGTTTCGGATCCTGATCGGCTCCACGGTCTTCGCCCCTTCGAAAAGGGTGATCGGCGGAGCCGTGGTTCTGGAAGATGATGCACTCATAACGCTACCTCACGAATCCCGGCGCGCCCGGCCGCCGGAAGGGCGGACAGGTTGGCGAGGGGCGCGGCCCGAAGGCATCCTGTCCGTTCGCCCGGGAGCCTGGGCTCTTCTCTTCTAGTGTCGGAACCGCGGGCGTTTCTGGAGCACCTATTCAGCAACCTGCTTGGCTTGAAGACGCCGCACGAGGTCCTGACGTTTGTAAGCATTCAGTTGATCGTTCGCGATCTTGGCTCGATCAACTCGGGTGGCGCCCCTGATGCTACCCAGTATGCCAGCCATGACTTGCGCCAGCTTTGTCCGCTTTAGCTTCGGCATCGATCCCAGCGTATAGATCTCGTTTGCCTTCCAGAGCATGCCTTCGAGAAGATAGCGGTTATCCCGGAGATCTGCCGCGAATGCTTCGAGCTGGGTAGGCCAATCTCCCAGCCGGAGGTCCATGCACAGCGAGTGGCGGAAGAACTTGATCAGCTTGGGCTCACCGGACTCGGCTAGCTGAGGTTCGGTGAGCTGACGTTGCAACTTCTCCGTCCCGACGGTCGCAAAGAGCAGCTTGCTCATTGCGTTTGGGAAATCGAGGAAGATGATCCGCGCCACCTGGGACTCGGTGAAATGCTTTGGAACGACGATCTCATAGGCGACCCCGTTCAGCCGCATGCGCCTGTTTCTCGCGAGAAGGGGGATTGCGATCAACGAGGCCGTGAACAGGTTGCCCCAAGCCTCCAATGCACGGCCAAGGTGATGCCGCTTCATCTGATCCGGGATGAGTTCCAGGTTCCGCAGGACATTCGAATAGATGACAAGGCACGTGAAATAGCGGGATGCGGCGTCCCCTGGAACGGGACGAAACACCTCCTGCCGCCCTTCGACGTCCTGTGGAAGGTCTGCCTCCAGCAACTCGTCGCGCTCTTCGTCCGTCAGCGGCGGAGCCTGCAACTGAGCTCCAACCGCATCGAGGATCTCATCGGACGTCCCGGACACCTCTACCTTGAACTTGTCAACGAGGCGGAGGTCGGGCTTCGTCTCAAAGAGGTCGTCGGCAAGCTTGTCGAGCCGTGACCCGATCAGGTCAAGGAGCGCCTCATCGTTGCGACCAATGCTGGCGTAGAACTGGATTTCGTTCACGAAGCTGAGGTACCTTGTTTCATCGAGCACCCATGACCTGAACGCGTCGTTGTCCTTCATGTGCCTTGCAATGAAGAACTCCAAAAATGCCCGATAGCCGAACGAAATATTGCCGTCTGGGCGTTTCACAAAGATGCGGGCCGTGAGGCACAGGGTGATGAGATCTTCAGGATCCTGCGCCAATCCGAATTGGTTCAGGTAGTCCTTGGTGATCCTGTGAAATTCGCCGACGTCGAACACGTAGGTGTTCGTCTGAGCCATCAGCGCGGCCACATGGGACAAGTAGTGGGTCCGGTTTGTGAAGTCGAAGTGCCGGCGCTCTGATTCCTCCGGCGCACGCTTTTCGAGCAGGACTTCGATGAACTGCTCGATCAGGACCGCCCGGTTGATCGGCGTGAAATTGGTGTTGTCCTCTAGGATGCTCAGCAGAATGGTCCCGTTCACTGCGGTGACGGGGATGTTGATGTTTCGGATCTCCGCAAGCACCCGGTCGAGCACCTCATCGCAGTCGAACCGCCGCTCCGAATCCCAGCGTTCGACCAAGGTCCGCATCTCGCGACGGCCGAGCGGACGGATGGAGACCCGTTCGAGAGAAACCGGCAGGTCGGCGTCTATCGCCGAGAGGTAGCGCTCGTTGCGGCTCGCCGGCGCCGTAAAGATGAATCGGTTCTTGGGATTGTTCGTGATGAAGCGGCGAAGGGCCGGGTAGCGCATTGGGTCGCTGATAATTACATCATCGACGAGAAGCGTTATGAGTCCTTCGCTCAGGAGTTCCCGAAGCTGGCAACCCGCCGGCAGCTCTGGAAGGGCCTCCCGGATTAGCGCCTCGATGCGGCCTTCGCCAGGACGTATCTTTCCGAAGTTGATGACGACCGGAACGGTAGGGGTCGCCGCTCGATCAGGCACCTGGACAAGCTTAAGAGCCATCTGCCGCAACAGGGTTGTCTTCCCATATTCAGGGCTGCCTGTAATAACGTAGTTACCATTCGATTTGGCGATCTCCTCGAACGAGATGCTGATCTCGACGTGCTCGGCGACGTCCTCGCCCTCCCGTTCTTCGTAAGTCGGCTTGGTGTACAGAGGCGGAGCCACGAAGATATCGCTCAGCTTGCGGTTGGTCAGCCCTTCATTGAATTCTGCTTCCATTGCCGGACGGGCGACGTCCTGACACCAAATACGCAATGCGGACCGGTCCACGGCGCGCGCGTACTTATAGAAATGGGCCCTGGCCGCGTCGGAGGAATGGAAGATACCCCGGTCAACGAGGTCTACGGCGGCATCGAACTCGCGGCGCTTCTCGTACCACGTGCGGAGGTGAGCCTCGACATGGCCTGTGGCCGGGTCCAGGCGAATAAGCGAGTAGCCGATATACCATTCTCTGGTCGCGTAGAGGGCACCTCCTTGGCTGAACAGGCAAGTGCCCTTGAAGGACCCGATGTGGTGCGGGCGTGCCTCGTGCATATGCCCGAAGAGCTTCGCGCTGAACTTGCCATCCACGGTGGCCAGGAAGTCAGCCTCGTTCCATTCCATGAGCCAATCTGAGGGATGATGCGTGACCAAGACCGCCGCAAACCCATTTGGCACATGGCTAAGGGCTTGGTTGATGGCGGCTTCCGGGATGAGGAGCTTGCGCTCGTCACGGATACTGTCAACACCCGCATAGCCCATCCATGAACTGTTCAGGTCGACGGTCGCCAAGCTGAGATCAGGGAAGGTCTGCACGCTGGCAAATGCGTTCCGGAAGGCGACGCCGGACTCGCTGACGATGTAATCGCGCAGATCAAGGAAGCCCTTGAAACGGGGAACGACGAAATCATCGAGCTCGCCACTTCGATAGATCTGGTTCAACTTCTCGCGCGAGTTCAGATCACGGATGAGGCCATCATGGCGGTGCTTCTGCTTTTGCACCACAGAGCGATGGGTGTCGTGGTTTCCCGCAGTGAAAACAACGCGGGAATCCCCACACCGCGCAGCCTTGGTGAGTGGGTCCAGGAGCAGGTCATAGAAGTAATCGTACACGTTTGGATCATCGGCCCGGTCGACGAGGTCGCCGGAGAACACGATCAGGTCAGGCTTCAACGAGCCATCACTTAGCTTCGTTACGTCGGCCAGGAGCGCGTCGATGATCATGCGTTGATCATCCTCATTGCGCTTCGAGTAGTGGAAATCCGTGAGGTGCAGAATGTTAACGGGGCGGTTCATATTGGCTATAGCTTTCCTGTGGCCGCTTCCTGAGGATGGGCCCTACTGGCCAGTCAGTGAGAGGCGCGAGCGCAGGTGAGGGAGAAATCCCTTGGGTGCTGAATACCGAACCTGTGAGAAGGATTGAGAATCTGGTCAGGCGACCCAGTGACCGGGCGCGGCCGAGATTCATGCTTCGTTCGGCTAGGCGTCTGGCGGCGAACAACATGCTCGCCGCCAGACGCGTGCTCTAGGTGATAGTGCTGCAGCTTTAGTGATGCTGCGGCAACCCGGTGCCTTGATGGATATGGCCCATGGAACTCGCCCGAAGTGGGAAAATTCCGGAGACATCACATCAGATTTGCGGAAGGCAAAGCTCAATTGGGCCGAGCTTCGCCTCACGTTTCACAATCCGTCTGAACGCGGATCGCTTCATCTCAGTTGTGCTCCCTCAGGCCTGGCACTCAATGCACCTTCCTGCACTGCTGAACCCTCGGTCTGACCTCGTTGTGGTCGAGGGCCCAGAGGATCAGACCCACAACCAGCTCAATGAGAAATCCAGCAAGAGTGAGAGCGAAGTGACAAACTTTCCGCGCTGCGCTGCCACTTTACGGGCTGAGGTGCCAAACTCAGCCCGTCTTCACACATAGCCACACCCCTCGGAATAATCACGAGCACCCGGTCGTGCTGCCGCACGTATCGCACTTCAGGCACGTCCCGTTCCGGACCAGCGTGAAGTTCGCACATTCAGGGCAGGATTCGCCGACATAGCCCTTCATCTTGGCCTCGGCGCGCCGGTCGGCGACGGACGGGGCCGCGAAGGCGAGTTTGGCCATCTCGGCTTCTCCGACCGTCTCCTCCACCGGGGCGCCGGCCGGGGCGAGTTCGCCCTTGAGGGCATTCGCGCCGACCGTCAGACCGGGCGAGCGCTGCGTCGCGCTTCCGGCGCTGCCGGCTCCGCCCGGGATGAGCATGAGGCGGTCGACGGAGCCGCGGGTGAAGCCGCGGGAGACGACCGCGGTGGCGGGCGCCGGCTCCGGGGCCTTGGACTGGGCTTCGCCCGACCCGATGGTGGTGGGGCCGGCCTCCGACGGGTCGACGTGGGCGAGGTCGTTGCGGGCGAGATACGAGACCGCGAGCTCGCGGAACACGTAGTCGAGGATCGAGGTCGCCGACTTGATGCGCTCGTTGCCCTGGACGAAGCCCGCCGGCTCGAAGCGCGTGAAGGTGAAGGCCTCCACGTATTCCTCGAGCGGCACGCCGTATTGCAGGCCGAGCGAGATCGCGATGGCGAAGTTGTTCATCATGGCCCGGAAGGCAGCGCCTTCCTTGTGCATGTCGATGAAGATCTCGCCGAGGCGCCCGTCGTCGTACTCGCCGGTGCGCAGGTACACCTTGTGGCCGCCGACCACGGCCTTCTGGGTGTAGCCCTTGCGGCGGTCGGGCATCTTCTCGCGGTCGCGGATGGCGACCACACGCTCGATCACCTTCTCGACGATCTTTTCGGACACATGCGCGGCCTTCGCGGCGGCCGGCATCGCGGCGACGGCTTCCGCCGCATCCTCCGCGTCCTCGTCCTCATCGGCGATGAGGGCGGAGTTCAGAGGCTGCGAGAGCTTGGAGCCGTCGCGGTAGAGGGCGTTCGCCTTCAGGGCCAGCTTCCAGGACAGCATGTAGGCGTTCTTGCAGTCCTCGACGGTGGCGTCGTTGGGCATGTTGATCGTCTTGGAGATCGCCCCCGAGATGAAGGGCTGGGCAGCCGCCATCATGCGGATGTGGCTCTCCACCGACAGATAGCGCTTGCCGATCTTGCCGCATGGATTGGCGCAGTCGAACACCGCGTAGTGCTCGGTCTTCAGGAAGGGTGCTCCCTCGAGGGTCATCGCCCCGCAGATGTGGATGTTCGCGGCCTCGATGTCGGCCTTCGAGAAGCCGAGGAAGGACAAGAGGTCGAAGGACGGATCGTTGAGCCTGTCCGCCGGCACCTTGAGCGTGCCGGTCAGGAAGTCCTCGCCCAGGGTCCAGCGGTTGAAGACGAACTTGATGTCGAAGGCCGATTTCAGGCCCTTCTCCACCGCGTCGATCTTCTCGTCCGTGAAGCCCTTGGCGCGCAGGGAGCCCGGGTTGATGGCGGGCGCCTGCTTCATCGACCCGTGGCCGACCGCATAGGCCTCGATCTCGGCGATCTCCGACTCGCGATACCCCAAAGCTCTCAAGGCATCGGGCACCGCCCGATTGATGATCTTGAAGTAGCCGCCGCCGGCGAGCTTCTTGAACTTCACCAGGGCAAAATCGGGCTCGATGCCGGTGGTGTCGCAATCCATCACGAGGCCGATCGTGCCGGTTGGGGCGATCACGGTGGCCTGCGCGTTGCGATAGCCGTTCTTCTCGCCGAGTTGCAGGGCCTTGTCCCAGGCGGATTTCGCGTGGGCGACGAGATCCTGGTCCGGGCAGGAGGCGTGATCGAGCGGCACCGGGTCGACCGCGAGGCCCTCGTAGCCCGCGGCTTCGCCGTGCGCGGCGCGGCGGTGGTTGCGGATCACGCGCAGCATGTGCTTCGCGTTGGCCTTGTAGTTCGGGAACGGCCCGAGCTCGCCCGCCATCTCGGCGGAGGTCGCGTAGGACACGCCGGTCATGATCGCGGTCAGCGCGCCGCCGAGCGCGCGGCCGGCGTCGGAGTCATAGGGAAGGCCCATGGTCATGAGCAGGCCGCCGATATTGGCGAAGCCGAGGCCCAGCGTGCGGTACTCGTAGGAGAGCTGCGCAATCTCCTTCGACGGGAACTGCGCCATCATGACCGAGATCTCGAGCACGATCGTCCACAGGCGGCAGGCATGCTCGAACGACTCGGCGTCGATCTTGTGGTTCTGGCGGTCGAAGAACTGCAGCAGGTTGGCGGAGGCCAGGTTGCACGCCGTGTCGTCCAGGAACATGTATTCCGAGCACGGGTTCGAGGCGCGGATGCGGCCGCCGGCCGGGCTGGTGTGCCAGTCGTTCATGGTGGTGTTGAAGTGCAGGCCCGGATCGGCGGACGCCCAGGCGGCGTGGCCGATCTGCTCCCAGAGGTCGCGGGCCTTGAGGGTCTTCACCACCTTGCCGTCCTTGCGGGCGGTGAGGTGCCAGTCCGCATCGTTCTCCACGGCGCGCAGGAAGTCGTCGGTGAGCGACACGGAGTTGTTGGAGTTCTGGCCCGAGACGGTCAGGTAGGCGTCGGAATCCCAATCCGTGTCGTAGATCGGGAAGTCGATGTCCGTGTAGCCCTGGCGGGCGAACTGGATCACGCGCTTGATGTAGTTGTCCGGGATCATGACCCGGCGGGCGAGCTTGATCTCCTTCTTGAGGGCCGGGTTCTTCTCCGGATCGAAGCAGGCGTCGCCCTCGGCCTCGCAGTTCACGCAGGCCTTCATGATGGCCTTGAGGTGCTTGTTGCCGAGCTTGGAGCCGGTCACGAGGGCGGCGACCTTCTGCTCCTCCTTCACCTTCCAGTCGATGTAGCTCTCGATGTCCGGATGGTCGACGTCGACCACCACCATCTTGGCGGCGCGGCGGGTGGTGCCGCCCGACTTGATGGCCCCGGCGGCGCGGTCGCCGATCTTGAGGAAGCTCATGAGGCCGGACGAGCGGCCGCCGCCGGAGAGCTTTTCACCCTCGCCGCGCAGCTTGGAGAAGTTGGAGCCGGTGCCGGAGCCGTACTTGAACAGGCGCGCCTCGCGGACCCACAGGTCCATGATGCCGCCCTCGTTCACCAGGTCGTCCTCGACGCCCTGGATGAAGCAGGCATGGGGCTGCGGGTGCTCGTAGGCCGACTTCGACTTGGTCAGCTTGCCGGTCCTGTAGTCCACGTAGAAGTGGCCCTGGCCGGGACCGTCGATGCCGTAGGCCCAGTGCAGGCCGGTGTTGAACCATTGCGGGGAGTTGGGCGCCACCATCTGGTTGGCGAGCATGAAGCGCAGCTCGTCGTAGAACGCCTGCGCGTCCTCCTCGGACGAGAAATAGCCGCCCTTCCAGCCCCAATAGGTCCAGCAGCCGGCGAGCCGGTCGAAGACCTGCTTGGACGAGATCTCGGAGCCGAGGCGCTGGTCCTCCGGCAGCTCGCTCAGCGCCGCCTCGTCGGGCACGGAGCGCCACAGCCAGGACGGGACGTCGTTCTCCTCGACTCGTCTCAGCCGGGCCGGAACGCCGGCCTTGCGGAAATACTTCTGGGCCAGCACGTCGGACGCCACCTGGCTCCAGGTCTCCGGCACCTCGATGTTCTCGAGCCGGAAGACGACCGAGCCGTCCGGATTGCGGATCTCGCTCGTGGCGAGCCGGAAGGCGAGGGAGGAATAAGGCGATTGGCCGGTTTTCGTATAACGCCGCTCGATCCGCATAGGTCACATTCCTAAGTTCTGGGGACAAAACATCCCCATGGCCGCGATTTGCCCCGCAGCTCATCAGCCCACAATTGTTGTTCGACGCCCCAACGATCCGTTGTTCCCGGATCGCCACTCGCAACACGCCTGAGTTACGGCCTTCCCGAGGCGCCACAGGTCACGCGGCAATGCGATTGCCACGGGGCTCTGACGCTCACTCTGGGGAGTTTCAACCGGCCTATTCGGGTCGGTCACCGGTCTCTGGTCGGTACCCCGGCAAGCTAGTCGTGTTGCGAGCCTTACGTCAAGAACTTGTGTCGTGGCTCACGGTTCCAACTATATATAGTGTGGAGAGTGTTAAGAATGTGGAAAACTAGCTAAGCCACAGAGACTCCTCTGAGAATCCGTTCCGGGTTTTTCGGCCGGCCAAGCTTCGCCGGCTGAGAGTCCCGTCAAAAGGAGCCCAGATGTTGTGCCGGCGCATCAATCGGGCGGGCAGGGGGCAGGAACCGAGGAAAGGTCCTTGAGAGCACCGAAATCCAGGGAATCCCTGGTTTCCGGGATAATTCGTGACTGCAGCGCTTCCGTCCGAATCGAACCGACAAGTCGCGAAGCTTGAAGACGCGAGTGAGTCGTGAAGCGGTCTAGTGGAGGAGAGGGCTGTCGAGGCGGGAGACTTGATCCTAAATCGCCTGCCTCAAGCTCTCGAAATCATGTGAAAGTTTACCGGTATTTTCCCTCACAAGTTGAAATATTCTTTGTGCTCTCGGAGACATCATGCGCCTCTTGCGTCTACCTAGGAATATTGTAACATTGTTCCCGTGGGACGCTCGAAGGACTGTTCAACGGGTCCATGAATGGGGGGCGATCTCCACTGCAGCAAGCAGACCAGGAGAAATCAATGGCAGACAATCTGTCGAGAGCGATAGAGATGCTTGAGGCCATGGTCCTCGGGGGGCTACGGCGGTTCAGGTTAATTCCTTGGAGTTTCAGGTTGGTGCATGGGGCGGCGGCTCAGGAGGCAGCAGTTCGGGCGGCGGCTCCACTGGGAGATCAGGGGATGATGAAGAGGACGAGCTGAGCGACGAGGAACTCCATGAGGCGATGACTGCAATCACCACCTGGCTGTTCGGGTCCATCTTCACCTCGATTGGGGAGGATGACGGCGTCGAATATGATCTTCAAAACCTTCTTTACGAGGCCAAGCGGTGACGAAGTCGACGGCGTGACCGAGAACGGCATACCATACGGGATCAAGGGGGGCTTCTTTCCGTTCCCAGCCTCTCCGCCTACGGCAGGTAATTGGCAACCTCCCTCGGGGTGGGCGATGGCCAACCCTGAAGTTATGTATCTCGGGTTAAGTCATTACGCGGGCATCGAGAACAATCAGCTCATCTACACTTTGGATAGAGTGGATGGTCAGTGGATTCTAAAGTTCTTGGACGGTCGCGAATTCGGCTTCGTCCTGGGCCCGGACGAAAATACCTACTGGGCGCCCAGGGGCCCGGACGGCAAGTTCCCAGATCCTGGTTACAGGCTCCAGCTGAAAGTTCACGATGATACCGGCGATTACGCGATAGAGATTGTATCAGGCTCGAGCGGCGACGACGTCCTTCATGGCAGTGGTTACCTAAATGGCAATGACGGCAGCGACACGCTCAATGGAGGTGCCGGCGGCGATGTGTTCAAGGGCGGTGCCGGCAACGATGATCTTGCGGGCGGTGCGGGAGCTGACATTCTCAACGGCGGCACGGGCCACGACTGGCTCGACGGTGGCACCGGGGCCGACCTGATCGACGGCGGCGAGGGCTGGGACGTGGCCTCGTACCAGAGCGCCACGAGCGGCATCACGGTCGATCTCACCAGCAACGCCAATGCCGGCGCGGCCGCCGGCGACAAAGTCCTCAACATCGAAGTGCTGCAGGGCTCGAACTACGCCGACACGCTCACGAGTGTTGATCGCGGCGGCGGCTCGGGGGCGCAGCTCTACGGCGAGGGCGGCAACGACACCCTGTACGGCTGGGGTGGCGGCGACTACCTGTTCGGCGGCAGCGGCAACGACTGGCTCGACGGCGGCTTCGGCAGTGATGTCCTGAACGGCGGCGAGGGCTTGGACTCCTTTGCCTTCACCAGCGCGCTGGGCACCGGCAACGTCGACACGATCCAGGACTTTGCTGCGGGCGACACCATCGCGCTCGGCTCTGCGGTGTTCGCGCAGGCCGGGTCGTACAACCTGGCCGGCACGGCGTTCAAGCTCGGCACGGCGGCCACGACGACGGCGCACCGGATCGTGTACGATCAGGCGACGGGCGATCTGTTCTACGATGCCGACGGTGTGGGCGGCGCGGCGCAGATCAAGGTCGCGGTGCTCGCCAACCATGCGCAGCTGAGCGCCGCCAACTTCCTGATCTGGTAAGGGAGCGGCAAGGGTGCGGGGCTGGGGTGAGGTTTGCCTCAGTTGCACCGGGCCCAGCCCTCAGTGCCAGAGACCTCATGGTCTCGTCATAGGAAACGTATGAGACGGAGAGGGCGCAGCGAAAGCTGCGCCTTTCCTGTGCGTGAACGGAATCGGCTTGACGATACATAGCGGTCCGACACGTATTAGGTGCTGGAAACGATACGATATAATGTGTAAAATTCTGAGATACGACGCACAAGGAAACGCCCATGACCCTCTTTAACAACACCTACGCCCTTCTCTCGGGTTATTCCTGGTCCACGCCGGTCATAGGCTATTACTTCCCGGATTCCCTCGACGGTTATCGCTACAAATATTCGTTCATGGATGGTTTCGCACCCGTCGGAGCCGGAATCCAGCAAGCCGTCCGCAACATTCTGGAAGGGCCTACGTCCGCGCCCCAATCCGGGGATTACATGACGCTCACCTCCGCGAGTGCCGTGGCCAATCTCGTTTTCTATTCAACAGGCAGTTCACGCTCTGATATCGCGGTCGGGCGATCGTCAGAACTGGAACGGCCGACAGCCTATTATCCGAAATTGGCCCCGTCCGATGGGCACGCCGGCGACGTTTGGCTGCACGACGGCGTCACGTCAGGAGGGGTAGGAACCTATAGTTACCACACGCTTCTGCATGAGCTGGGTCATGCGCTCGGGCTCAAGCACGGTCATGAACAGGCTAATACCAACAATCCCTTCGTTCTCACCCCCGATCGCGACTCTATAGAATTCTCCGTCATGACCTATAGAGAGTATGTCGGCGACGAGACTCCCGAGGGGACCAAGGCCGCGATCTTTCCTCAAACCTTGATGATGTATGACATCGCGGCCCTGCAACACCTCTATGGCGCCAACTTCGACACCAACAGCACGGACACCGTCTACAAATGGACGCCTGAGAGAGAAACCTTCGTCAATGGTGTCCAAGTCGGCCACGCCTATAATATTTTCATGACGGTGTGGGACGGCGGCGGCATCGACACTTACGACTTCAGCAGCTTCGATCAGGGGATGACGATCGACCTAAATCCTGGAGCGTGGTCGATCGTTTCAACCCGTCAACTCGCGCCGCTTGGCGATGATAAATTTGCCCAGGGCAATATTTTCAATGCGCTGCAATACAAAGATGATCCCCGCTCTCTGATCGAGAACGTCATCGCCTCGTTTGCAAACGACAGAATCATCGGAAACGCCGCTGATAACCGTCTTGATGGCGATTACGGCAAAGACAGCCTGTCGGGCGCTTCCGGCAACGATACGCTCATCGGCGGCGAGGGCAACGATTGGCTCGATGGCGGTACCGGGGCCGACCTGATGGATGGCGGCGCGGATTGGGACGTGGTGTCGTACAAGACCGCTTCGAGTGGCGCGACGGTGGATCTCACCACCAACGTCAATGCTGGCGCGGCCGCCGGCGACAGGATCATGAACGTGGAAGTGCTGCAGGGCTCGAACCACAACGACATGCTCATCGGCATCGATCGCGGCAACGGCAACGGCGTGCAGCTCTACGGCGAAGGCGGCGACGACGGCCTCATAGGCAAGGCCGGCGGCGATTATCTCTTCGGCGGCGCCGGCAATGAC